>JACQDG010000474.1 GCA_016201185.1 Acidobacteriota bacterium
CTTTCACCTGGAAGGAAGCGTTCAGGTTAACATAAAATTTTATTGGGGGACAGGGGAAGCTATTGCTCAGAGCAGCGCACAAGAGAACACTCTGGAGACGCGCCGCCGGCCTGCGGTACTGGGTGCTGGGGGTGGCGCTGGCGGCAGGGCCTTACGCCGGTCGCGGGGTATGGCTGCCATGGATGGGGGGGTTCCTGGTACGTGCCGAACCGCCCCAGGCGGCCGACGTGGCGGTAGTGCTGGCCGGGGACGGCTATGGAAACCGCATCATGCGCGCCGTCGAGTTGCAGCGCCAGGGTTATGTGAAGCAGATCATCGTCGACGGGCCCCTGGACAACTACGATTTTGACGAGGCGACCATGGCCATACAGTTTGCCATGCGTCGGGGGGCGCCGGGCGAAATCTTCATCCCTTTGCCGATGCCGGTGAGGTCAACGGTCGCCGAGGCCCAGGTCGTCGACCCGGAGATGCAAAGGCGGGGCGTGAGAAAGGTCCTGATCGTGACCTCCAACTTCCATACCCGCCGGGCGGGAGCGGTCTTCCGGCGCTACGGCTCGCCTGCCATTCACTACGTGGTGGTGGCGGCGCCGGACCATGATTTCCGGCCCGAGGACTGGTGGCTTACCCGGGACGCGCAGAAAGTCGTGTTCCTGGAATATGTCAAGCTGGTTTCCTGGTGGCTGGGTGTTTGACAACCGATGCTGAGACAATTGCAAACTCTGCGGCCCTACCTGCGGCGTTACCAGCGGCCGCTCGCCTTTGGGCTGGCGGCGCTGGTGATGAAGGACCTCACGGCCGCCTTGGTGCCGCTGCTGATCCGCCGCACCATCGACACCCTGACCGCCGGGCTTTCGGCCTCCCTGGTGTGGAAGCTTGGGGCGGCGCTGCTCGGCCTGGCCCTCATCAAGGGCTTTTTCCAGTACTGGATGCGCTGGATCCTGATCGGCGCCTCGCGCGAGATCGAGTATGACCTGCGCAACGACCTGTTCGCCCACCTGACCCGGTTGTCGCCCAAGTTCTACGGTACTCACCGCACCGGCGACATCATGTCGCGGGCCACCAACGACCTGAACGCCGTCCGCATGATGCTCGGGCCGGGCATCATGTACTGGGCCGACACATTCGTCATCTTCGTGGCGGCCGTGGCGGTGATGGTGTCGATCGACTGGCGGCTGACCTTCTTTGTTTTCCTCCCCGTCCCGGCGGTGAGCTTCACGGTGGGTTACTTCGGGCGGCTGATCCACGACCGGTTCGAGCGCATCCAGGCCATGTTCTCCGACATCAGCTCGCGTGTGCAGGAGAACCTGGCCGGCGTCCGCATCGTCCGCGCTTATGCCCAGGAAGACGCCGAGCGCAAGCAGTTCCGGGAGCTGAATGAGGGCTACATCACGGAAAACCTGAAGTTGAGCCGCATCTGGGGTTCCTTCTACCCGATGCTCGAGGTGCTGATTGGCCTGACCTTCGTGATCGTTTTGTGGCTGGGAGGTCGGCAGGTGCTGCGGGGCGCCATTACGCTGGGTTCTTTCGTAATGTTCACCTCCTACATGGGCATGCTGATCTGGCCCATGATCGCCCTGGGGTGGGTGGTGAACCTGATGCAGCGCGGCACGGCGTCGCTCGGGCGCATCAACCAGTTGCTCTCCGAGCGGCCGGACATTGACGATTCCGCGGTGGGCGAAGAGGGTCCGCCTGATATCCGGGGCGATATCGAATTCCGCGGCGTCCGCGTGGACTACGGCTCGAACGGCGCCGGGCCCCGCGCCCCGGCTCTGGAGTCCGTGAACCTGCGCATTCCCGCCGGCCAGACCCTGGCCATCGTCGGCCCCACCGGAAGCGGGAAGACCACCCTGGTCAGCCTGGTGGCCCGTCTGCTCGACCCCGACCAGGGTTCGGTCCGGATCGACGGCATGGACGTCCGCCACATTCCGCTAGCAACGCTGCGCCGCGCTATCGGGTTTGTGCCACAAGAGACATTTCTGTTCAGCGACACCATCGCGGAAAACATTGCTTTCGGCGTGGGGGAAGCCGCGGGGGAAGAGATCCGCCAGGCGGCCGAGGCGGCCGGCATCGCTCCGGAAATCGAGGAATTTCCGCAGAAATACCAGACCCTGGTGGGGGAGCGGGGAATCACGCTCTCCGGCGGGCAGAAGCAGCGGACGGCCATCGCGCGGGCACTGGTCCGCGACCCGCGCATTCTGATCCTGGACGACGCGCTGTCCAGCGTGGACACGGTCACCGAAGAGCGTATCCTGAACCACCTGGCGGATGTGCGCCGCGGCCGCACCACCCTGCTGATTTCTCACCGTGTCTCCACCGTGCGCAACGCCGACCGCATCGTGGTCCTGGCCGGCGGGCGCCTGGTCGAGCAGGGTGCCCACGAAGAGCTGCTGGCCCGCGGCGGCTACTACGCCGACCTGTACCAGAAACAGTTGCTGGAGGAGGAGCTGGAGGAAGCGTGAGCAACCCGCCCGCCACCGCCCACACGGAAGAAGAAGCGCTGGGCAAGGTCTACGACTGGCGTTTGATCCGCCGGCTGATGGGGTACCTGCGCCCTTACGGACCGTTGGTGATCGTCTCGGTGGTCGCCCTGATTGGTCATTCTCTGCTTCAAATTGCGGGGCCGTATCTGACCAAAGTCGTCATCGACCGGTACCTGAATCCCCAGGCCGTCTCCTCGCCGCTGGACCCCTATCTCTCCCCCGAGCGATTCACGGGCCTCAGCCAGGTAGCCTTGCTGTACCTGGCCGCCCTGGTGCTGAGCTTCTTTTTTCAGTACGTGGAAACTTACGTCATGCAGTACACCGGCCAAAAGGTAATGTTCGACCTGCGTCGGGGAATCTTCGATCACCTGCAGCGGCTGGATATCAGCTATTACGACCGTGCCCCGGTGGGGCGGCTGGTGACGCGGGTGACCACTGACGTCGACGTGCTGAACGAGCTGTTCGCCGCCGGTGTGGTCGCCATCTTCGGCGATCTGTTCACCCTGGCCTTCATCGCCGCCACCATGATCGCCTTGAGCCCGGCGCTCACACTAGCCTCCATTTCGATCGCCCCGCTGGTCATGGGCGTCACCTTTCTTTTCCGCCGGGCCGTCCGGGACGCCAACCGGCGGATCCGCGTGGCCATCGCCCGAATCAACGCCTACTTGCAGGAGCACGTCACCGGCATGACCGTGGTGCAGCTTTTCAATCACGAGGGGAAAAGTTGCCGGAAGTTCGCTCGCATCAATGCTGACCACCGCGACGCCTTCAAAGACGCCATCCTGGCCCACAGCCTGTTCTACCCGGCGATCGAGTGGCTGGGGACGCTGGCCCTGGTGGTGCTGCTGGTCTACGGCGGGAGCCGCGTGCTCTCGGGTACGCTGACCATCGGGGTCCTGGTAGCCTTCATGCAGTACTCGTTGCGCGTCTTCCGCCCCATTCAGGACCTGGGCGAAAAGTTCAACATCCTGCAATCGGCCATGGCCAGCGCCGAGCGCATCTTCAAGCTGCTCGACACCCCGGCGAAGATCCAGGCTTCTCCCCGGCCCGCCGCCTCGCCGGACGGAGACACCGGCATCGAGTTTCAGAACGTCCGCTTTGCCTACGGCGGTGAAGACTGGGTGCTCCGGGATGTCAACTTCCAGGTATCGCCGGGCGAGACGGTGGCCCTGGTGGGCCATACCGGGGCCGGCAAGACCACCATCCTTAGTCTGCTGCTCCGGTTTTATGACGTCACCCAGGGCCGCATCCTGGTGGGCGGCGTGGACGTGAGAGACTACGACCCGGTGGAACTGCGGCGCCGTTTCGGCGTAGTGCTACAAGATCCGTATCTTTTCAGCGGCACGATCGCCACCAATATCCGTCTGGGAACGGAAACCATCCCCGACGAGCGGATCGAGGAGGCGGCCGAGGAGGTTAACCTGGGCGACTTCATTCGCTCGCTCCCGGGGGGTTTCGAGGAAGAGGTGCGGGAGCGCGGCAACTCGCTTTCCACCGGCCAGAAGCAGCTCATCAACTTCGCCCGCGCCCTGGCCCACAACCCGCACTTCCTCATCCTGGACGAGGCCACCTCGAGCGTGGACACGGAGACGGAATTCCGCGTGCGCGCCGCCGTGAACCGGATGGTCAGCGGCCGGACTTCGATTGTGGTGGCCCACCGGCTCTCCACCGTCCAGCGGGCCGACCGCATCCTGGTAATGCACAAAGGCCGGCTGCGCGAAAGCGGAACCCACCAGGAGCTGCTGGCCAAGCGGGGCATCTACTGGAAGCTTTACCAACTACAATACAAGGATCAAGAGGTGGCAGGGTAAACTATTACTATGCTGAACATCCCCCTCCCGGAAGCTTTAACCTTCGATGACGTGTTGCTGGAGCCGGCCCGCTCGAGCGTGCTGCCGGCCCAGGCCGACACGCGCACCTGCCTGACCCGCCAGATCGCCCTGAACATCCCCATCGTCAGCGCTGCCATGGATACGGTGACCGAATCTCACCTGGCCATTGCCTTGGCGCAACAGGGCGGCCTGGGATTCATCCACCGCAATATGTCGATCGAGCGGCAGGCCGAGGAAGTGGACCGGGTGAAGCGCAGCGAGAGCGGCATGATCGTGGACCCGGTCACCATGTCGCCGGAAAACAAGATTTACGAAGCCCTGGAAGTGATGAAGCGTTACCGCATCTCCGGCGTCCCGGTCACCCAGAGCGGCAAGCTGGTGGGCATTTTAACCAACCGCGACCTGCGGTTCGAGACCCGCTACGACCTGCCCATTTCCGAGGTGATGACCAAGACCAACCTGATCACCGTCCCGGTGGGCACCACCCTGGAAGACGCCGAGAAGATTCTGCATCGCCACCGGGTGGAGAAGCTGCTGGTGGTGGACGACGACTACAATCTCAAGGGGCTGATCACGGTCAAGGACATCCAGAAAAAACTGAAATATCCCAACGCCGCCAAGGATTCCCAGGGCCGGCTGCTGGTGGGCGCGGCGATCGGCGTCACCGGCGACTACCTGGAGCGCGCCCAGGAGCTGCACCATAAGAAAGTGGACGTGCTGGCCGTTGACACCGCCCACGGCCACACCGAGCGGGTGATGGAAGCCGTGTGCGGCGTACGGCGCGCCCTGCCGGAGATACAACTGGTCGCCGGCAACGTCGCCACCGAAGCGGGCGCGGCCGACCTGATCCGGCTGGGCGTGGACGCCATCAAAGTGGGTATGGGGCCGGGATCGATCTGTACCACGCGGGTGATCTCCGGCGCCGGGGTACCGCAGATCACCGCCATTGCCGAGTGCGCGCGCGCCGCCAAGGACGCCGGCGTGCCCATCATCTCCGACGGCGGCATCAAGTACTCCGGCGACATCACCAAGGCTCTGGCCGGCGGGGCGAATGTCGTTATGATAGGTAGCCTGCTGGCCGGGACCGACGAAAGCCCGGGCGAGACCATCTTTTACCAGGGCCGAACGTTCAAGAGCTACCGCGGCATGGGCTCAATGGGCGCCATGGCTACCGGCTCCCGCGACCGCTACGCCCAGGATACCGAGGGCAAGCTCGTGCCGGAGGGCATCGAAGGCCGCGTGCCCTACAAAGGCCCTCTGTCCGAGATGGTGCACCAGCTGGTCGGCGGCCTGAAGGCCGGCATGGGTTACTGCGGGTGCGCCAACATCCAGGAACTGCAGGAAAAAGTCCGCTTCCTGCGCATCTCCCCCGCCGGCATGCGCGAGGGCCACGTCCACGACGTCATCATCACCAAGGAAGCGCCGAACTACCAGGTGGAATAGGGTCGGTCCCCGTTTGCTACCGAACTCTCGCAGCTTAGAGCGGGGGCCCCAGAGTTTGTCCGAGGTCGCCTCGATCGATTCCAATGTAGAATCCCCGGAACTGTTTGTCGAGCATTCGGCGCACCGCCCATTGTAAGTTTACGGCGGTGGGCCGCGCTGCAGCGATGGCCCCTGCGGCTTTTTCAAGCCGTGACCGGGACTCCTTTCGGTCGGTGCCCGGTATCTCGCGGGCCGCCATGGCCACGGCGTAGGCCGCCGCCACGCCGATGGCGGGCGCGCCCCGGACCCGCATCTCCCGGATGGCATCCACCACCTGTTGATAGTGGCCCAGCTCCATAGTGACCTGTTCCAGGGGAAGGCGGGTCTGGTCCA
>JACQDG010000475.1 GCA_016201185.1 Acidobacteriota bacterium
AAGGCGGGCTCGATTTCTACACCCACCATCCCTACGGCTACGACATGCGGATGTTCGAGCAAACGGTCGAGGGCTACCCCGGTAAGCCGGTGGTGTTTACCGAGTGGGGAGGCCGGTCTATCGGCCAGTCGGCGGTGCTGATGGAGGCCACCACGGAGGCGATCGGGAAACTCGTGGAAACAGGCCGGCTGGCGGGGCATTCGTTCTGGTCGTGGGCCGATCTGCCGGAGTTCAGCCGGGAAGGCGAGGAGATGGTCGGAGGCATCCTCACATCGGGGGTCGTCACCGAGGACCGTGTTCCGCGCGCGGACGCGTATGTGGGGCTGATGAACCTGTTTCGCCGGGCGCCGCGGGCCCCTGAGCCGCCGTCACGCGAGGCCCAGATTCTTCGTCCGCAGACCGTCCCGCTCAGCGTGTCGAGCCGCTTTACTCCTGTTTCTCTCCAGAAGCTGGTTGATGATCCCGCCCAAGCGCAGGCCTGGAGTGAAATGGAAGGTCTCCTCGAGCAATTCTGGAAGGTGCACCGCTTCACCGGCCGTCATTGGGAGGAAACGGGGCGGAAGTTCTGGACCTGGAACGCGCCGCAGCTCAGGCTGGGGAAGATGCTGTTTGAGACCCCAGTGAGGGAAGGCCAGACGCAGCCGGTGGTTCTTACGCCCAACCGGCCGCGTGTCGAGATCTCCGTGGGAATGCCGGCGCAGCGGTTTCATTTTTTGGGAAACGTGACCCTGCCCGACGGCTACCCGGTGATGGGAAAACTCGGCAACCAGGTCGGGCGGTACGTGATCGTCTACCAGGACGGGGAGCGCCAGGAGGTTCCGCTGCGCTGGGGTGAAGAGGTCGCCCGCAGCAACATGATCACTATCGCCACGCGAATCGACCCGGCTACAGCGCAAGGAGAGCGAGTGATCGTCTACAGCAAAGATCCCATCCGGGAGGTGCACCAGACCCGGCTGCTGTCGGTGGATGCGCGGGGCAAAACGGTGGCCCGGGTGATCTGCGAACTGGCGCCGGCCGCCGAGGAGGGTGTCCCGGCGCCTCCGGACATGCACCACGTGACGGGCCGCAATCCGGGTCCTGCGCAGCAGGCGCTGGTGCTGTTTGCGATCACCGCCGAGCAGCGGGACTAGCGGAGCGCGGCGCTTCAACCGACTACCGCCGGCGCCCGGCACTCATTGGCCAGGTTGACGGCCTGCGTCACCAGTTGCTCGATCTGCTGTTCTCCGGCCGGGTCGAAACTGAGGGTAGGGTGCCGCATGCGGTGGTGCGGAATAATCCCCCGGCGCGCCATGGCTCGTTTTTCCATTCCCACGGCCAGTTCCAGGTGCTGGAGGGCGAAGGCCAGGTAAGGAAGCAGCCGCGAGAACAGGGCTTCGGCCTCGTCCTTCCGGCCGGCTTTGTACAACTGGTAGGTTTGAACGTAGACTTCCAGAACGGCGGCGCCCGGCATGAAGGCGGAGGCGCCCCGAAACAGGCCGTCCATCATGGCGATGCCGCCCAGCCCGTAGATGACCTGCACCCGCCCCCCGGTTCGCTCGATGATTTCCGCGCACTTCTGGCCCGGCAGGATGATCTCCAGCTTGGTGAAAAGAAAGTTCTCATGCTTTTTCGCCAGATCCACGAAAACGCTGGCGGGCAGTCCGGCGCCGGTGAAATCAGCATCCTGCAACATGACCGGGATGGTCAGACGGTTGCAGAGCCGGCTGTAGAATTCCACGATCTCCGGGGTCGGGAGCTTTGAGGTGCGCGGTGGCGTCACCATGACGCAGTCGGCCGAAATGCGCTCCGCGAACCGGGAGAATTCGATGGTGCGGAAGGTGGAATCGCTGCTCGTCGCGACGATAACCGGGACGCGCTTGCGGGCCTGGTTGACCAGAATCTCAGCAAATCGATGGCGCTCCTCGTCGCTCATTTTGTAGAACTCCGATCCGAACCCGGGTCCGCAAATGGCGGCGGCGCCGGCTGCAATGGCGAAGTCGATCTGCCGGCGAAGGCTCGCCTCGTCGATTCTTTCATCCTCCAGGAAAGGGGTGAACATTACCGGGGTGATTCCGTCCAATCGCAGCATCTAGCTAGGTCTCCTCGATTTCAGGCCTTAGTTTTTGACTCGGAGCGGCGCAAATGCCAGTTCTCCTCGAACAGGGAAATATCAGGATTCTCGTGATAGGGGTGCCGCCGGACCTCGTCGAGATTCAGGTCCATTCCCAGCCCGGGCCCGACCGGCAGCTCGAAGTGCCCGTCCACGATGGCCGGGAAGTTCGTCACCAGCTCGCGCTCCCAGGGTTCGTTGAAGTCCTCAAAGGTCTCCTGCAACCAGGCGTTGGGCGTGGAGGCGTCGATGTGAAGGCAGGCCGCCGTGCACACCGGCCCCTGCGCAGCGTGCGGGACGACCACGCCGTAATGGGCGTCCACCATGTCGGCGGCTTTGCGAGAGCCGAGAATGCCCCCCATGTGCAGCGGCTCAAAATTGATGATGTCAACCTCGTTATAACTTAGCAGCTCGGCGAGCTGTTGCTTGGAGGAGAGGCTCTCCCCGGTGCAGATGGGAACCTCCAGGTGACGGGCCACCTCGACGATGGCCGGGATGTTGCCATGGGGCACGGGCTCTTCGAACCAGGCAGGCGCGAACGGCTCGAGCTTTTTGCCGATCCGGACGGCGGTAGAAACGCTGAAGCGGGAATGCGCCTCGATGCACAGGTCGACAGCGGGCCCCACCGCCTCCCGCACCGCCGCCACGATGTTGATCGAAAGGGCTTCTTCCTTTGGCGTCATGACGCCCTGGGCGATGCCGAACGGATCGAACTTCATGGCGGAGTAGCCCATCTTCACGACTTTCCTGGCGGCCTGGGCGAAAGCTTCGGGCGTTCGCTCGTTGCGGTACCAGCCGTTGGCGTAGGCGCGGACCCGGTCGCGGCAGCGGCCGCCGACCAGGTTGTAGATCGGCTGGCCGAGGGCTTTGCCGATGGCGTCCCAGCAGGCGATCTCAAGCGCCGAGACGGCGCACATCTTGATCTGGCCCCCGTCGGCGTAAACGTGGCGGTTCAGGCGGTTCACCAGTAGCTCTGTCTGGAACACCTCAAGACCCATGATGAACGGCTTCATCTCGTGGATGGCGGTCTCGACGGTTTTCGAAAGATGGCCCAGCGAGCCCTCCCCGATGCCATGTATGCCCTCATCCGTGTTTAACTTGACGAAGACCCAGTTTTTCCAGGGGTTTCCAACCAGGTAGGTTTGTATGTCCGTGATCCGCATCCGTGATTCCTTAGATGGCTCCCGAAGCCGAAAAAGCTGGCACTCGACTATAATCAACCGGCCCGTGATCCGTCAAGCGGAACGCGTTCCGAAAGCTCCGCGCGGGGCCCTTCACCGACCCGCCAGCAAACCGCCGTCCACGGCCAGGCTCGTGCCGGTGATGTAGGCCGCATAATCGGAGGCCAGGAAAAGCACCGCATGCGCAATGTCGTCCGGCGTAGCGAGCCGGCCCAGAGGAATGCTGTCGAGCAGTCCGCGGCGTGTGGCCTCCGGATCCTTCGACTCCGCGATGTAGTTGCGGACCAGGCGGGTGTCGGTGGCGCCCGGAATGACGCAATTGACGCGAATCCCGTCCCGGGCGTAGTCGAGCGCCAGCCCGCGCATGAATGCTAATTGGCCTCCTTTTGTAGCCGCGTAGGCGGAGCAATTCCGGTAAGTGGCGAAGGCGTGGCCGGAGGAGGTGATGATGATGACCCCCTTTTTCTGCCGCTGCATCACCGGCACCACGTGCCGGGCGCACAGGAAAGCCCCCTTCAGATTGACCGCGTGCAGCCGGTCCCACTCCGCCTCCGTGGTTTCAGCGGCGGACTTGGTAATCTGGATGGCAGCGTTGGAGAACAGGACGTCGATTCGGCCGAACCGGGCGACGGTTTGCTCCACCATGGCCCGAACTGACTCCGAATCGCTGACATCACACAGAATGGCGTGGGCCGTCCCGCCGGCCTCGGTTATGGACCGCACTGTGGCCTGGGCGGAAGCCGGTTCAATGTCTACGACCAGGACCTTCGCGCCCTCCCGGGCGAACTGGCGGGCGGTGGCCTGGCCGATGCCGTTGCCGCCTCCCGTGACGATGACGACCTTCCATGTTCCACATAGTCCTTCGTTCTAACACGGCGACCGGGGCCGGGTCCAGCGAAGCGGAACAGGGTTCCGAAACGAAGATTTCCGCTCCCGGCGTTGCAAATACGAACGGATTCTGTTTAAGATGAGTGCAATAGGAGGGAACCCTTGAACCTGCAACGGACGAGACTGCGCAGCGGACCGCCGAACAGAAGGGGCCAAGCGAGCGTTGCCAAATCGACGGGTCGCGATAAGAACTTCATTGCCCTGACGGAAAAAGTCTTTGGCATCCTGGCGGCCTTCAGCCAGAATCCGCAGCACCCTATTTCGCTCGAAGAGATCACGCAGTCCGTCAATCTGGCAAAAACCACGGTTCACCGGCTGCTCTATTCCATGAAGAAGCTAGGCTACGTGGAGCAGAGCCTGGACACCGGGCTTTACATGCTCTCACAGAAGTTTTTCGAACTGGGGCGCGCGGGCCTGCCTTACCAGCGGGTGGTCACCGTGGCCCGGCCGCTGCTCGAAAACCTACGGCTGCGCTGCGGGGAGTCGGTGCACATTGCGGTACTCGAAAAGGGCCTGATAACCTTCATTGCCGTGGTCGAGAGCCCGAATCCCTACCGCTGCGCCGCGATCCCGGGCGAGGTGAGTTACGCCCACTCCACTGCCGTGGGCAAGTGCCTGCTGGCGTCCTTGAGCGAGGAAGAGGTCGAGAACGTCATCCGGGAACACGGCCTGCCGAAGCTGGCGCGCAACACCATTACCAGCGGCACACAGTTGCTCGACGAGCTGCGTCGCGTCCGCGACGAGGGCGTGTCCACCAACATCGAGGAGAACATCGACGGGGTGATCTGCGTGGCTGCCCCCATCCGGGACAACACCGGCGTGCCCATCGCCGCGCTGAGCGTTTCGGGCCCGGCCATCCGGATGGAAGTGATCCTGGCCGGCGTGAAGGAAGAAGTGAAGCGGGTGGCGGCGCGCATCTCGTCCATGCTCGGCTGCGGCCCGATTCACCTGGAGCCAAAGGCGGCCCTGCCGATGACCGGCCATCCGCCTATGCTGCACTAAGGGACCGATGCCCCCTATTTGCGGCGGGTCAGGCGGGCGCTCACCAACATTAGCAGGCCGAATACCGACATCACCACGCCCCAGATGACGTTGACGTGAAAGCCGAGGTCCACCTCAGGCCGGTCGTGAGCGACCAGGCCGTAGCCAGCCAGCAGAACGCCCAGAACCAGGAACAGGATCGCAACCGGGATTCGAAGGTCCATCTCCGCGCCAACCCACCCTATCACACCCCAGCGCGGTTGAAAAGGGTGGCCGCAAACTGGCGGAATGCATTCCGAAAGCTGCTTGTGCGGAATAGGGACTTGTGGTAAAGTCGATTCGCTTTATGCCAGAGTTTGCCCTTCGCGGTGTGATTCCTGCCCTTCTTACGCCGTTCGACGAGCGGGGGGCCGTCGAGTGGGACCTGCTGCGCTCCCAGGTGGAACGCGTGTGCCGGGCGCAGGTTGACGCCCTGTGCGTGGGGGGCATCGCCAGTGAAACGGCTGGTTCCACGCCCGACGAGCTTTACAAGCTCTGCCAAGCCGTGGTCTCGGCCAGCTCCCGCCCGGTGATCGGCGCCATTTACCCGGACTCGACGGTGGAGGCGCTGGAACTGGGACGCGCGGCGCTCTCAGCGGGGGCTGTCGCGCTGCTGGTGGCGCAGCCCCACTATTTGTTCCAGCCTGATCCGGAGGGCCTGGAAGAGCTTTTCGAAGCACTGCGCGGCGCCTTCACGACGCCCCTCCTCCTTTCGAACAGCCTGCGCACGGCGCTGGTGGATCTGGCTGCCATGCAGCGCTTGATGAGCCGGGGACTGGTGGACGGCTTCCATCAGGCGGGCGGCCAGGCCCATCTATTGGCCGATCTGCTCTGCCTGCGCCTGCGGTTGCCTGTGCTGTCGGGAGTGGAAGACTTGCTCTACATAGCGTTTCTACTGGGAGCGGAAGGGACCGTCTCCAGCCTGGCGGCGGTATTTCCCGAGGAGTGCGTGGAACTGTACGCTGCCTGCCGCGCCGGGGAGCACGAAAAAGCGCGGGCGATCCATGAGCGGCTGCTGCGCATCTGGCGGGTGCTCGATCACCCCGTGGAGTTTGTGTCCCGATTGAAACACGCCGCCTCCGTAAAGGGGCATCCGGCAGGCGTACCGCGCAGTCCCTACAACTGGATGCCTCCCGAGAGCCAAGCCCAGGTCCGCCGGGCTCTGCACAACGAAGGCAAGATCTGAGCTGATTCAACCGCTCCCCTGCTTTATCGAAAGATGATATTCAGCGTCACGTAGGCCGCCATGACGATGGCGGCGAGGAAGGCCGGCGTCCGATACCAGGCGTGGGCCGCCTCGGGATGCCCGCCCATTTGTCCGAAGACCAGCCCGGCTAGTTGCGCCGGCTCCTTGGGTTGGGTGACGAAGCTAACCAGGACTGCCGTGAGCAGGCCAGCTGCGCCTCCCCACACGGCCAGGTTCAGGGTGGCGGCCATGGGCGTATGGTAGTGCACGAAGTCCAGGCGGTAGAAGGCGTACTGCGTCAGGCAGCCCAGCACTCCGGCAATCATGCCCAGGAAACCAGCCGTCGGGGTGATCCGCTTCCACAGCATGCCGAGAAAAAAAATGACAAAGAACGGGGAGATGAAGACGGTGCCGATGAGCTGCATGTAGTCCATCAGGTTGTCAAACTGCAGCACTACGTAAGCGGAGACGACGCTAAGGGCCGTGCCGACGATGGTGACCAACCGCCCCACCTTTAAGTAGTGCTTGTCTTCCCGGCCTTTCACTAAGTAGGTTTGATACAGATCGTAGGTCCAGACGGTATTAAAGGCAGTGACGTTTCCGGCCATGCCCGACATGAAGCTGGCCATCAGGGCCGTAAAGCCGAGCCCCAGGAGGCCGTGGGGGTAGTAGCGGTGCATCAGGACCGGCAGCGCCAGGTTGAAGTTGCCCTCCAGGGCCTTGGGAACCACCACCATGGCGATCATGCCGGGCAGCGTGACCAGGGCCGGGAATAGCATCTTGGGAAAAGCGGCGATGAGCGGAGTCTTGCGGGCGGCGTCCAGATCCTTGGCCGCCAGGGCGCGCTGGACCAGCAGAAAATCCGTGCACCAGTAGGACGGCCCCATGATGAACATTAGCGCGGTGACGGCGACATACCACTTCACACCCAGCGGGTTCTGATCCAGGCTGCCCATGCCGATCCAGGTGTGGGCATAGGTGGCGGGGAGCTTGGAGGTTAGCCCGCTCCAGCCGCCCACGTCGATCAGGCCCAACACTGCCAGCGGCACAAAGCCGAAGATGATCAGGAAGAATTGGAGCACTTCGTTGTAGATCGAGGAGCTCAAGCCTCCCAGAAACGTATAGGTGACCACCACGCCGGCCGCGAAGAAAATGCTGAAATTGAAGCTCCAGCCCAGCATCTGCTGGCAGACGATGGCAAGGGCGTACATGTTGATGCCCGACATGAGGATCGTAACCAGCAGGAAGCTGGATGAGTTCAGAACATGAGCGCGGTAATCGAATCGCCGCTTCAGGTACTCTGGGACGCTGCGGACCCCGCTGACGTAATAGAACCGAACCATGAAGACGCCGAGCAGCACCATGCCGGGGATGGCCCCAGTCCAATACCAGTGGTTGGTCATCATGCCGTACTTGGCGCCCATGGCGATCATGCCGACTATTTCCAGCGAG
>JACQDG010000479.1 GCA_016201185.1 Acidobacteriota bacterium
CGCCGCATGACCGCCTCCGAGAAGACCGAGTGCGTCATGGAAATGAGTGACATGCTGCTGCGACTGTCGCTCGCTGATGTTCGCCTGCTCTATCCGCATGCCAGCGAAAGAGAGATCTTCCTGCGAATGGCGGCGCGGCGCCTGGATCGCGATCTCATGCTCCGCGTGTACGGATGGCATCCCGATCTTGGGCCCGAGCCGTGAGCGCATGACGGGGCTGGCGGAAGGGCTAAAGCAGCTGATCGGGGCGCTGGATCGGCTGCACATCGGCTACATGGTGGGCGGCTCGCTGGCCAGCTCGATCCACGGGGTGGCGCGCGCGACTCGGGATATAGATCTCGTCGCGGATATAAAGAAGGAACACATCGCGCCTCTGGCCGCTGCATTGGGGCCCGAATTCTATGCCGATCCGGAGATGATGGAGCAGGCCCTTCTGACGGGCAGGCCCTTCAATCTGATTCACTACGCCAGCAGCTACAAATTCGACGTCTTTCCCCTGCCGCGGGAACCTTACTATCAGGTGGAATTTGCGCGGCGGAGGACTGCGGAGTACTCCCTGGAAGGGCAGGTGGCGCTGAAGTTTTACGTGGTTTCCCCTGAAGATGCCGTCCTGACCAAACTGGTATGGTACCGGTCGGGCAAAGAGGTATCGGAACAGCAGTGGAGCGATGTTCTCGATGTGGTGCGGGTAAAAGGAGAGCTGCTGGACCTCACCTACTTGCGGCAGTGGGCTGGGCCGCTGGGGGTGGCCGAGCTGCTGGAGAAAGCGCTGGAGGGCCGATGAAGTCGGGCCTCTTCTATCTCCCGCCCGCTTCCGCCAGCCGGTTGTACTTCCGCAGCACCTCGCGCAACCGGTCGTGCGGCAAAGCGATCACCTTGTGGTTTTCAAAACCGGTCATGGTTTCGGCGGCCACCAGGGCATTGATGATGGCTTCTTCGGTCGCCTGCACCGTGGCCTCGAAGAGCGGGCCGATTTGATCGTTGGGAACCATCGACAGGCGGGCGAGTTGCGCGGGGTTGGCAGCGTCGGCGTTGGCGGCGGAAAAAGCGATGAAGATATCGCCCGAGCCGTTGCCGGAGATGCTGCCGACGCGCCCCAGGCCCAGAGAAGCCCGGCGCGCCAGGCGCTTCAGTTGATGCGGCAGAAGCGGAGCGTCGGTGGCGACGACGATGATGATGGAGCCCACCTCCTCCGGCGAGCCGCCCAGGGCGGAACGGAAAGCGTTGTCGGGAATTTCCAGGCCCACCGGCACGCCTGCGATGCGGAGCTGCTTGCGAACGCCGAAATTGGTCTGGACGAGCACGCCCAGGGTGTAGCGGCCGAGCTTGTCTTCCACGGCGCGCGAGGCGGTTCCGATGCCGCCCTTGAACTCGAAGCAGATCATGCCCGTGCCGCCCCCGACCGCCCCTTCAGCCACCGGCCCGGCGGAGGCCTTGTCCAGCGCCTCGATGGCGTGCTCCGGCTTGACGTGGAAGCCGTTGATGTCGTTCAGGTAGCCGTCCCAGGTTTCGGCGACCACCGGCAGCGACCAGGGCTGGAACGACTTGCCGTGCTTCACTGACCAGCTCACCACCGCGTCGCGGACCACGCCGACGCTGTGGGTATTGGTAATCATCACTGGGCCTTCCAGGAAGCCCGATTCCTCCACCCAGGTCGTTCCGGTCATTTCTCCGTTGCCGTTGAGGGTGAACCAGGCGGCGAAGGCGGGGTCCTTCGATTCCTTGCCGCGCGGCAGAATGGCCGTGACGCCGGTGCGGACGGAAGGGCCGGAGATCAGCGTGGTGTGGCCCACCTCGACGCCCGCGACATCCGTTATGGCGTTGAGCGGGCCGGGCGTTCCTTCAAAAGCGACGCCGAGGTCGCGGGCCCGGGGTTTGCTTTGGGCGAAGGCGAGGGAAAGGGAAAGAAGCAGGACGCACAGGGCCTGTGTCGGAGCAGACATTTTCATCAACCTCCCCGGACGGTTCAAACCGAACATTAAAACACCGTTAAAACTGTAAACCAAGGGACGGCGCGACGCGTTTTTGTGGGTAGGAGCGAAGTTTATGAAAACAAAGTTGCTCGTCCTTCTATTGCAGGCGGGAAGCTCTTTGTTCGCGGGGACACATGTCTTCGTTGGCGTTGGCGTGGGCGGTTACGGGTATGGTCATTACGCGCCGCCGCCCCCTCCGCCCGTAGTCGCTTATGCGCCGCCCTGCCCGGGCCCCGGGTACACCTGGGTCGCCGGCTACTGGTATCCGGTGGGGCCGCGCTACTACCGGCATGCGGGCTACTGGACCCGGCCGCCGTACGCCGGGGCGTATTGGGCCGCGCCCCGTCACCACCGCGGACGTTACTACGGCGGATCCTGGCGCCGTTAGCCCGCGGTGCGCACCCCTCCCGCACGCTTGCGCGCACCCGCGCCGTGGGCTAGCATTATTTTTCCAGAGAGGAGACCCCTATGGCCCACTACTTGTTGCAAGTCGGTTACACGCCGGAAGCCTGGGCGAATATCATCGCGACG
>JACQDG010000480.1 GCA_016201185.1 Acidobacteriota bacterium
CCTCGAGCAGGTCGGCAGAGCCTCCTTCATTGAGCGCAAATTCGGCGTCGATCATGTCCCAGACGTTGGTCACCAGCCACTGGATGCCGGTGGAGCCGGCCTCCTCGTCGGCCTCCGAGAGAAAGATGACGTCCCGCTTCAGCCGGGCGCCGCTGCGCTTCAGCTCCACCATGACGGCCAGCTCGGCCGCCAGCAGACCCTTGGTGTCCTGCGAGCCCCGGCCCCAGATGTAGCCGTCCTTGATGAGGCCAACAAACGGGTCGACGGTCCAGTGGTCGCGCTCGGCCGGCACCACGTCGCTGTGGGCCATCAGGAGCAAGGGCCGGCCGGCCCCACTGCCTTTCAAGCGCGCCACGAAATTCAGCCGGTCCGCACCGCTGCCCAGAAGCTCGCCGCCGATGCCTTCCCGGTCGCAAACTTCTTTCAGGTACTGCGCGACCCGCGTCTCGTGACCCGGCGGGTTGCTGGTGTCGAGCTTCAGCAGATCGATGAAATATCGGAGAGCGTCTTGTGGAAGGCGATTTTCCTGGGCGGAGGCCGCCGCCACGCACAGGATCCCCAGCAGCGCGCCCAGCCAAACGGAGAAATTTCTGATTCTTGGTGGGAGGCTCATGCTAAGATTCGGGAGTATAACATTTCTCCGTGCCTCTGCCCGAATCGAAGGAAATCCCGCCCCGGCAGCAAGACGAACCCATCCTTTACTGTCCCCTCTGCTCGACGCGCCTCACCGAGCGCCAATGCAAGCTGATTTGCGACAAGTGCGGCTATTACTTGAGCTGTTCAGACTACTACTGAGCTTGGAACCGCCGTCTACGGTCGCGGCTCGTATTGCCTCGGTCAGCCGCGGGCCAGCTTAACCGGCTGCTTGCCCATCGTCTCGATCTCGCTGTACATCACCCTGCGCTGCTCATCCATGGCCAGGTTGGAGAGGATGACGCCGCTCGAGTCGTTCAGCCCGACCTGCAGGTCGGCCTTGGGCTTCTTGTTGTCCCGCACGCAGACGAGAAAATCCTCGAGCTCCACGGCCACCGGATCGCGAATCTCTTCTGGCACCATGACGCCCTTGCTGTAGAGCCAGCGCTTGGCGTATTTCACTTCCTTGCTGATGAAGCTGTCGGCGTCGCTCATCTCGAACTCGCGTCCGGGCAGGATGGGGAAGCCCTTGCTGATGCCGCCCTCCATCACCGTGGCGCCCGCCGTCCAGTTTTCTTTCGCTGTGCCGGCCTTGCCGTACTTGGGTGCATTGGCCTCGCGGAACCACATGCCGTGGCCCGTTCCCTTATCCAGTGAAATATGGACGGTGCCTGCGTCGCCCATGATGACCTCGCCGACTTCGCGCACGCCGGGGAGGCCAACGAACGGCATGTGGGCGTTGTTGGTGATGGAGTGGTAGATCAGCTTTTGGCCTTTCGGGTAAGTGTAGATAAGCTGGATGTTGTCGTAAATGTCCCGGCCGTCCTTCCAGTAATCGATGCCGCCGACGCCGACTACCGATACCGGCGACGAACCAAACATCCAGTCGGCGACATCGATCTGGTGGGAAGCCAGCTCGCCGGCCAGCCCGGACGAGTATTTGCGATACATGCGCCAGTTGATCTGCTCTTCCAGGTTCTTGTCCTTCACCGGCCGGCGCCAGTCGCCGTTGCGATGCCACTGGGCCTGAATGTGAGTCACCCGCCCCAGCAGGCCTTTCTCGATCATCTGCCGGGCCATCTGGTAGAACTGGCTGTAGCGGCGCTGCAACCCCACCTGGATGACCTGCTTAGAGTGCTCGGCGGCAAGGGCCCGCAGGGCGTGCACCTCCTCCGGCTTGAACACCAGCGACTTCTCGCAGAAGACGTGCTTGCCGGCTTCGAGCGAGTCCTTGGTGATCCGGAAGTGCTCAGAAAGCGGCACAGCGATGAAGACGGCGTCAACGTCCTTGCGCGCCAGCAATTCGCGGTAATCGTGGTAAGGCTCCGGCTTACCACCGATGGTCTGGATCCCCTTCTTGAGGTTCTCGGGGTAGATGTCGCACATGGCCAGGCAGCGCCCGGCATCGATCCGGCTCAGGTGCTGCAGCAGTTGCTGCCCCCGGCTGCCCGGCCCGATAAAGCCGTAGTTCACCGTGCCGTTGGGCGACTTGCCGCTCTGCACGGCCGGAGCGCCCTTTAAGCGCGGTAGCACCGCCGCCGCCGCTCCCGCCACGCCCAGCCCCCGCGCCACAAACTCTCTCCGATTGACGCCGTCTTTCGCCATGCGTACCTCGCAGGAAGAAGAAGTCTTTCCTTCGTGAGTTTATCGAACCGCGGATCGGGAAATCAAGGCGTTCGCAGCGTACTGCGCCAGATACAGCACCGCGAACACATACACCAGCAGGGGGCACTCTTTCGCTCGCCCGGTGAGCAGCTTGGCCGCGGCGTAAATCACGAACCCGGCTGCCACGCCGGCGGCGATGCTGAAGGAAAAAGGGATCAGGATCATGGTGAGAAAGGCAGGGACGGCTTCGGTGGGGTCGTCCCACTCCATCTCGCGGACGCTGCGCATCATCATCGCCCCGACCAGGATCAGCGCCGGGGCCAGGGTCGGGTAGGCCACGCCGCCCGGAACGGGCACGCCGCCGCCGATCATGCGGGCCAGCGGGGTGAAGAACATGCTCACCAGCAGCAGTGCGCCGGTCATCAGGCTCGCCAGGCCGGTTCGCGCGCCGTCGGAAACTCCCGCCGCCGACTCGATGTAGCAGGTGATGGTCGAGGTTCCCAGCGCGGCTCCCGCGACTGTCCCGGTAGCGTCGGCGAAGAGTGCGCGCTCGGCTCGCGGCAGGATTCCGTCCTTCATTAGCCCGGCTTGCCGGCCCACTCCCACCAGGGTTCCGACCGTGTCGAACAAGGCCAGAAACAGCAGCACAAACACCGCCACGGCGACCGTGCCGGGATTGAGCTTGAGCAGCCCGGCGAAATCCATCTTCCACCAGGTCGCGCTCAGCCCTGTGGGGAGCGAAACAGCCCCGGAATAGTGCACCAGCCCGAAAGCAGCGCAAACCA
>JACQDG010000481.1 GCA_016201185.1 Acidobacteriota bacterium
CCATCTTCATTTATTCGCTGTCCATCGTGCTTTCCGGCTGGCTCGACCGCGCCGTGGGCGTCTTCACCTTCCGCTTCCGGTTCATCGGCGAGCTGGCGCCGGTGCTCCAGGCCACCACGGTCGTGCTGGTGATGTGGTATTTCTGCTACTGGTTGTACAGGCGGAAAATCTTCTTCAAATTCTGAGCCCCTCTTTTGAAGAAAGCTTTGTTGTCCTGGAGCGGCGGCAAAGACAGCGCCTGGGCGCTTCACGTGCTGCGCCGCTCGCCCGACATCACCGTGGCCGGACTGCTGACCACCTTCAACGAGGCCTTCGACCGCGTCGCCATGCATGCTGTGCGCCGCAGCCTCATCGAAGCGCAAGCCGCCGTCCTTGATATCCCTCTGTGGAACGTTCCCCTGCCCTGGCCTTGCTCGAACCAGCAGTACGAGGAAATCTTCCGCGGCGTCTCGGCCCGCGCCGTGGCGGACGGCATCGAGGCCGTGGCCTTCGGCGACCTCTATCTCACCGACATCCGGCAATACCGCGAGCGCCAGCTTACGGGCTCCGGCCTCGAGCCGCTGTTCCCCATTTGGGGCTTGCCCACGCGCGAGCTGGCGCTGGAAATGATTCACTCCGGCCTGCGCGCCAAGCTCACCTGCATTGATCCCCGCGTGCTCTCGCCCGACTTTGCCGGCCGCGAGTTCGACGCCGCGCTTCTGTCCGACCTGCCTGCCGGCGTCGATCCCTGCGGCGAAAACGGCGAGTTTCATACTTTTGTTTACGCCGGCCCCATCTTTTCGCGCGCCATTCCAGTGTCCCTCGGCGAAATCGTCCACCGCGACGGCTTCGTCTTCGCCGATCTGCTGCCATCCAGCGACCGGTTTTGACTTCGCTATTCCCCGCGCCCCCGAAGATAATCCCCCGGCGTCATGATCCTCACCCCTTCCACCATCCGCCCAAAATACCTTCCAAAATGCTCCTTGTCGCCGGTTAGCAGGTGGGTCGCTCTGGCTTCGATGGCCGCCAGCAGGATGGGATGCTCTTTCAAAGGCAGGTCGACCCCTCGCGGTAGCGCACGGTCCGCCGCCCCGGCGACCACTCGCAGCGAACGCTGCAGGCTTTCCAGTCGCGCGCGCTGATCTTTCTCTGCCAGGTTCAGCCGGGCTTCCTCCATCGCATAGGCGGAGGTAATCAGCTCGACAACCTTCAGCTTCCACAGACGCAAAAGCCCGGCATCCGGGCGATAGGCAGCGGAGAATAAAACGTTCGCGTCCAGAAAGAGCCGGTCCACGCGCTACACACCGGCCGGCTTTACGTGCGGGATTCTCTCCGGCTTCAAGCCCATCTTCCGCACAGCACGCGCGGCCCGCGCGTAATCCCTGGCATCGACGGCATTGCTCAGCAGGAACTCCGCGCGACGTTCCGGTGTATACACCTCCAGCGGCAGGGCCACCGCCGGGCGAATGAGGATCCCCTCCTCCCGCTCCTCGGCAATCACTATGGATCCTTCTTCGATCCCGAACTTGCGCCGCAGGCGCGCCGGCACCACAACCGCGCCGCGCTTGCCAACCTTGCTGGTCTCCATATGCTCGAATGCCCGATTATCCGACTATCGGGCGTCTTCCACAGTGTGCCTCTTTTCGACAACCCAAGTCAAGCAGCGGCTTCACACACCGGCACAACTATTAGTCACGTCACTTCCCACTTCTTCTTCCCTGCTTTTCCAACCACTTGCCGCCGCGGCCCGCCCGGACCCTCCCCTTCGCCCCTTATCATCAAATTAGTCGCGTGGTATTTCTGCTACTGGTTGTACAGGCGGAAAATCTTCTTCAAGTTCTGAGCGCCTCTTTTGAGTCGTTTTTGGGGTTGTTCAGCCGGCGAGCCCGCCCGTGAGTGTTTCAACGAGAAAGAGGGTTTCACTCGCCACTGCCTTGCTAGAACGCCATGCGCTGCATGTTGGCCTTCAGGGTCTCGTCGATGCGGGCGATGGACTCGGCCACGTGGGCGCGGGTGTCGCCCGGCATCTTCTTGTCCCCCTTGGCGAGCGCCGTCTGAAGCTGGGCGCGCAGAGCCGTCAGGCCTTGGCGAGCGAGAGTGCGGGAGTCCTCGGGCACGGCCGCCTCGCGCAGCACCAGCCCGATCAGCTTGCGCAAATGCTCGCGCTGGAGCGAGCGGCGGTAACTGTTGATGGCGAGCGGGGCGTTTGGCGAGGCGGTCTCGGCCCAGATCGAGTCCTGCAAGCCCTGGAACAGGTCGCTTAGGTGGAACAGGTCGGCCGGGCTGGCGGCTTTCACTTCCGAGTCCAGCACGCGCGCCATCACGACGGGGTGGTAGAGGCGGTCGAGCACGGATTTCTGTAAGCCCAGAACCATGGCGTGGATGGGCACGTCGTTGCGCCGGAGGCCCGCCGCCGGGTCGGTGAAGTCGCTGAAGCGCTCGGTGTTCAGCTTGTTCAGCAACCGGGGCGAGAACGAGAAGGCCTGCGGGTCGAACAAGTCCGAGCGGAGCAACTGCAGCGCCTCCTTCTGCTTGGCCGTCGGCGCCGGCTGCAGCGGAATGCGGCCACCCGGGTCGCCAACGTGGTCGCGATACTGCGCGACGCCGCCGATGTACTTGGAAGCGAGATACAGCGACCGCCCGGCCTGGCTGAGGGCGGAGGCGAAACTGCGCCGCAGCACCTGGTAGCCCTCGCCCGGCCTTTCGAGCTTCTCCTCCATGCGATCCCACACTTCCTGGGCGAGCTTCACCCGGTGGGCGTAGTAGGCGAGCGGATCGCTGCCCAGATCGAAGCGGTTGACGGTCGGGTCCATGTCGAGGGGCACTCGGTTGATGCCGGCGTCCTCGTCGGTGGCGTACGCCAGCAAGGGCTCGGCGGACCGGGCGGCGATCTTCCGTAGCTCGGGTAATTCGGCCTCCGGCGTCGGGGCGTCAATGGGCTTGTAGGCGTATTCGATCGCCCAGTAGTCGTAGGGGCCAAGCGTCGACTGGTGGTATTCGCCCTGCTTGGCCCCGCGGCGGGCGATGTTGGACGGGATGTAGTCCATCACCGAGCCGGTGAGGCCCTCGCGGGCGGTCAGCTCGGGGTTCTGGGCCTGCTCGAGGGTGTGGATGGTGCTGGCGCGGAAGTTGTGACGCAACCCCAGCGTGTGTCCCACCTCGTGGGCGGCGATCTCTTTGAGGAAATCCCTGACGAACTTGTCGGCCTCGGGCCCTTCGGGGTCCAGACCGCGGGCGAGCAGCACGTCGAACGCAAACTGGGCGTCGCGCGTGGCGCCCTCTGCCAGGTCGCAGAAATACTGGGCCTTGCGCCGGCTCCACGGCGCCAGGAACGGCCGGGGGGCCTCCGAGTCCCAGGACCACGAGACGGGCCCGATCTGCTCGACCAGCTCCCGCCGGAAGAAGCGGGTGAGCGCTTCGGAGAAGCCAATGTCTGCGTCCAGGATCTCGCCGGTGAGCGGGTTAGTGATCGAGGGGCCGACGGCGAAGCTGCAGTCGGTGCAGGTGAACCAGCGCACGGTGCTGTAGCGGACGTCGGCGGGATCCCAGTCGGCGTCGTCGGGCTGCTGCTTGACGACGACGGCGTCCTTGTAGCCGATCCTCTCGAAAGCCTTGTTCCACAGCAGGATTCCGTCGCGGATCGCGTCGCGGTACTGGAGCGGGATGGTGTTCTCCAGCCAGTACACGATGGGCTGCTTGGGGGGCGAGAGGGCCGCGCGCGGGTCCAGCTTCTCGAGCCGCCAGCGGGTGATGTAGCGACGGGTGGGCCGGTGGGTGATGTCGGTGGTGAAATCCTCGGCCTGCTCGAGGAAGTGGCCCACGCGATCGTCGGCCAGGCGCGGCCGGTAGCCATCCGGCGGCAGCTCGAAGAGACTGTAGCGAAGATGCAGAATCATGCTGCGGATGTCCGGCAGGTTGCGCGGCGGGGGGGGCATGGGCGGAGCGGGAGCGCCGGGCGGCAGCAGCGGCGGCAGCGGCGGGCGCTCGGCCGCGTAGTGGGCGATGGTCTCGATCTCGGTGTTGCGCTCGAAGCCCTTCAGCTTGCCGAATGTGCTGTTCTTCGCGTCGAACCGGTAGGGGATGCGGAACTCCTCCTCGAGCGCGTAACTCAGCAGCGGCGCGTCGGTGAGAAGCAAGGCCCCCAGATCGATCAGCACGCTCTTGCGGTCCGGGTGTGGGAAGCTCTCGATTTTGGCGAGCCCCAGCATCGAGTCGCTGAAGGAATGATCGACGGCGCGCCGGATCGGTGTGCCTTCGCGGGCCGTGAATCCCGTGTTCTTGAGCACCCACTGGATGTTTTTGCCGGACTTGCGGAACAAGAACGGCATCTCGCCGCACATCTGGGAGGCGTAGAAGCCGCGCTCGCCGAGGCCTGACTCACAGGTCAGCGAGAGCAGGTACATCTTGTCGAGCTGCGCGGGAGCCAGTTCCATGTAAACCTTTTCCTCGGTCTGGTAGAGCGGAAACAAACCGGGGATCGCCTGCGCGTCTTTGATCAGCTCTGCGAAGGGTTTTTCTTTGGGGGGCTCGGGCTTCTTGTCGCCGCCGGCCGCTTCAGGCGTCTGGGCGGAAAGAGCGAGCGAGCATACCAGTGCTGTGCCCAGGGAAAGAAGGGGGGAACGCATGGCGATACCTCCTGCTGAGTGGAAGTTCAGGATAACACGCACGAGCGCCTATTGAAGAAGCTTTGTTGTCCAGGAGCTCCTCCCTTTCGTGGCCCGTTTTGACTCCGCTAATCCCCGCGCCCCCGAAGATGATCCCCCGGCGTCATTCCCTTGTTAGTCACGTCACTTTCCACTTTTTCTTCCCCGCTTTCCCAACCACTTGCGGCCGCCCCTCCCCTTCCCGCACCGCATCCTGCCTTATCATGGAATTAGTCGCGAGCGTGGCGCCACGCGCTCCGTGGTTTGGTGCTTTTGCGCCCTTGGTGGCATAAGGCCCGAAGCCTAGTAGGGCAGTCGCACAGGGGCTTGCCGCTCTTCGGACCCTGCTTTTTCGGGGGAAGGAGGAGGGCGGGACAGGCAGTTCCTTCGAAGGAATAAGCTGGATCCGAAGTGCGATGGCGCCGGTGACCGGCCGGGCACTGAACCCGACGCCGATTCACTCCTCCCGCTAGC
>JACQDG010000482.1 GCA_016201185.1 Acidobacteriota bacterium
GATCGGGGAGCAGCTCACCCAGGCGGGGTTGCAGGATGATCTGCTGGAGGACTACAAGTCGGCGCTGCAGGAGCTGCTCGGGGCCCGCAGGCTGCCCCCGCCAAAATACCTAGTGGTACAGGAGCAGGGGCCACAGCATCGCAAGACGTTCACCATCGAGGTGCGAATCGGAAGCGATTTTTCCGCCCAGGCCGACGGACCCACCAAGAAAGCGGCGGCCCAGCAGGCCGCGCGGCTGGCACTGGAGCACGTCCGAAGCAAGCCGGGTCTGGAGACGGCTCCGGCCGCGGCGGGAGAAAAACGTGAGTAAGCCCGCGCGGCGGATTTCGCGTCTTCTGCTGTGGACTGCGGCGGTCCTGGCCATCGCCGGCCTGGTGGTCCCGCTGATCCGCGTCAACCGCTTCCGCAACCAGATCCGTATCGCATTGGAGAATGCCCTGGGGCGCAAGGTGGAGATCGGCGAGGTCACACTGACCTTGCTGCCGGTCCCGGGCTTCCAGATGGGAAATCTCGTCGTCGGCGAGGATCCGGCGTTCGGCTTTGAGCATTTCGTCTACGCGACATCGGTGCAAGCGCGGCCGCGATGGCGCGCCCTGTGGACTGGGCAGGTGCAACTGGCGTCGCTGACCCTGATCGATCCCAGCATCAACCTGGCGAAAAACCGCCAGGGCCGGTGGAATTTCGAAGCGCTGTTGGAGCGGTCCGGTCGTGGGGCGGCCTCCGGGCCTGTCCGGACCAGAGCCCCTGCGAATGATGCCTATTTTCCATATATAGGAATCGAAAGCGGGCGCATTAACTTCAAGTTCGGCGATTACAAGAGCGTCTTTCACATCCAGGAGGCAGAAGCCGCCCTTTCGCCCCCGCGCGATGCCGGCGGGCGATGGAAGCTGCGCTTCGCGGGGCGGTTGGCTCGGACCGACCGGCTGCTCAGCGGCATGGGTCGGCTTACCGGGGAAGGAACCCTTGGCCTGGGAGAGGGAAGCGGAGCAGAAGGGCGCGCGCGCAGGATTCAGGTGGACCTGGCGCTGGAAACCAGCCCCATGGCTCACCTGATCACCCTGGTTTACGGCCGGGATTTCGGCGTGCACGGCGAAATCGGTGCGCAGGCGCACCTGAGCGGCGAGATTTCCCAAATCCAGGTGCAGGGGGCGCTGCAGGTGCGGGATGTCCACCGCTGGGACCTGGTGCCTGCCAACGAGGGTGGCATCAGTGTACCCTTTCTCGGCCGTCTGAATCTGCCGCAGCAGCACCTAGAGCTCCAAACTGCCGCCTCCGAGTCGGCCCCGATTCCCGTGCGGGTCCGCTTCGCCTTGCAAGACTATCTGAACGCGCCGGTGTGGAAGGCATCGGTCGAGCTGCGCCAAGCTCCGGCTGACCCGTTTGTCCGCGCCGCGCAGCATCTGGGCGCTCCGCTGCCGGCGGGGCTCGAGGTGCGCGGGTTAGTCTCGGGTGTACTGGATTTTCCAGGTTCGGTGCTGCCGCAGGGAAGGCTCCAGCTAGGCGAACTTCGGGTCTCGCTGCCCGGTTGTCCTCCCATGGAATTTGGTCCGATCCAGGCCCGGCTGGACGGTCCGGTTTTTGACCTGCTTCCGGTCGAGATGAGGCTGGTGAAAGAGGTTCTCCGCGTGGAGGCCGCGGGAAGGCTCGACCGGTTCGCACTCTCGAGCCGCATCACCGCGCGAGGTGTTCGCCTGGAGGCGCTGCGCCAGCCGGCCGAGTGCTTCAAGCTGGCGTGGCTCCATTCCCTTTCGAGCGGCCTCTGGGAGGGCGAGTTCGTCTACCGGAAAGAGCCGGGAGAGCCGGGCGGCTGGACCGGCTCGGGCACACTGAGTGAAGCCCGCTGGCAGCCGCCTGGGCTGGAATCGCCCGTGGAAATCACGCAGGCGAATGTGCGCTGGAATCCGCGGGAAGTGGTGCTCGACTACATGACCGGCTCTTTGGGGGAAACGAGGTTCACGGGAAGCTATCGGCGCCTCGCGGCGGAGCGGGCCGCCGAGCGTGGCGACAGATGCCGGTTGCGGCTGGCCGAGCTCGATCTGGCCCGGCTCGACCAGTGGTTAAACCCGCAGAGGAAGCCCAGCCTGTGGGCCGTTTGGCGGCGGGCTCTGGGCAGGAACGTTCCGGAGACTCCCTCCTGGCTGAGAGCGGCAAAGGTGGAAGGCGCGGTCACGGTGGGAGAGCTACGGCTGGGGAAATGGTCCTTCCGGAACGTGCGCTCGGCGCTGAGCTGGAACGGCGAAGTCCTGGCTCTGAAGGGGTTGCGGGCGGAGTTGGGGGGTGGGGCGGTGACCGGCGCCTTTCGGGCGGAATTTGTCGGCGCCGTTCCCCGATACAGCTTCCAGGCAGCTGTCTCGGGTCTGGATTTGAAGGGGCTGGCTGGCTCTTCGGCTTTGCCTTCCAACTTCCGGCGCGGCTCGATGGACCTGCGGGTGGAGCTGGCGACCGCCGGCCGGACCGCCCAGGACTTACACGCCGCGCTGAAAGCCGCCGGAGCCTTTGAAGGGCGCGCCATCCTGCTGGGGAACATCGAGCGGCAGGATGAAGCGGGGGACGCAGAAAGTACCGTGGAAATCCGGTCCCTGCGGGGCCGGTTTGAGCTGGCGCGCGATCGCCTGCAGCTGACCGGGCTGCTGATGACCGTGGGCCGGGAGATTTACCAAGGCGTGGGGACGATCGGCGGCCAGCCGCAGGTACTGTTCGAATTGGCCGCTGAAGGAAAACAATTGCGCCTGGTGGGCGCGGCCGACGAAACGCCGGCGGTGCCATGATTCTACGGTTGCTGGCGCTGGCGCTGCTGATAGCAGCCCCGGCGGCTCCCGCGCTCTCTCTGGAGGATTCCCGTTCAGCAAAGCGAAAGTTGGAGCGTGTCCAGGATAGAAAAATGACGCCCGGGGAAAGGCTTGTTCTCTCGGAGAATGAGATCAATTCCTACCTGCGCTACGACTACGCCGATGAGCTTCCGGCCGGCCTGAGCGATCCGCTGCTCCGGCTGGAGCCGGACCGCGTGACCGGCAGCGGCCTGGTGGACTTTGTGGAATGGCGGGCCGCTGACGGCTCTTCGCCTGGGCCGTTCCTGACGTGGCTCCTGGCTGGACGGCGCCGCGTCGAAGCGGTGTGCCGTTTCACTTCCGCCAATGGCTATGGCCGCACGGACATCGAAGCGGTGCGCATCGCGGGTTTCACGATCTCGGCTTCCACGGTGACGTTTCTGATTGAGAACCTCGTACGGCCCCGTTATGCGGCGGCGGTGGTGGGGCGAACCGTGGCGCTGGGGTACAATCTCCAGCAGGTGCGCGTCGAGCGCAGCCGGGCGGTATTGGTGGCCCGATAAGTGAGAGATCGAATGGCGCTAGCTTGCAGGCGGTCCCTTCTCTTCGTTCTCGTTATGGCCGGCGTCGCCGGGGCGCAAACCTCGCCGGAACAGGTGCGCCAGTATCTCGAGCCGCCTTTGCAGACGCCCGATGTGGTCGCCTGGCAGTTGCGGCACTATCTGCAAAAGAAAGTTCCCCACCTGCCGCCGGTATCGACCGCGGCACGCTGGACGGACGAGGCCCGAAAGCTGCGCCAGGATCTTCTTGGCAACGTCGTGTTTCACGGCTGGCCTCGGGAATGGGTAGAGGTGCCCCTCAAAGTGGAAGATCTGGGGCTGATCCCGTCCGGTAAAGGCTACCGCATGCGCAAGCTGCGCTACGAGATCGTGCCGGGGTTTCAATCCACGGCCATTCTCTACGAACCGGAGAAGCTGGAGGGCAAGCTGCCGGCCATATTAAACGTGAACGGGCACGTGGGGTCGCCGGGAAAAGCCATCGAGTACAAGCAGAAGCGGTGCATCAACCAGGCGCGGCAGGGGATTCTGTCTCTAAGCCTGGAATGGCTCTCGTTCGGCGAGCTGGACCGGAAGGAGAACCGGCACTGGTTTGCGGCGCACCTGGACCTGGTGGGCTCTAACGGGCTGGGATTGTTTTACCTGGCCATGCGCCGGGGGCTGGATTTCCTCTACGAGCACCCCAACGTGGACCGCAACCGGATCGGGGTGACGGGCCTGTCCGGCGGCGGCTGGCAGACCATCGTGTTGAGCGCCCTGGACGAAAGAGTTTCGGTCGCCGTCCCCGTGGCCGGCTATGCATCATTGCTTTCTAGGATCGAGCGCCCGGCCGACACCGGCGACCTCGAGCAGAACGCCACCGACCTGCTGGCCACGCTGGACTACCCGCACCTGACCGCCATGCGGGCCCCGCGCCCCACCCTGCTCATTTACAACGCCGAGGACGACTGCTGCTTTCGCGCGCCGCTGGTGAAGCCTTACATCTTTGACCAGGTCCGGCCGTTCTTCCGCCTGTACGGCGCCGAAGACAGGCTGGCCTGGCACGAGAACACCGATCCCTCGGATCATAACTATCAGCTCGACAACCGGCTCCAGTCCTATCGCTTTTTTGCCAGGCATTTCCGTCTCCCCTCTGTGGAAGCGGAAATTCCCGCGGATGCCGAGATCAAGAGCGTTGAGGAGCTGGCGGTGGGCTTGCCCAAGGACAACCTGACCATCCTGGGCCTCGCGAAAAAGCTGGCAGATCGGATCGAGCCCCGGCCCCTGGGTGGCTCCGCAAAAGACCGGCTTAAGAGGATCGTGCGGTACCGGGAGGCCCCGCTCGAGCGTGCCTGGGCTTTGGGAAATAGCAAGAACAAGGGCTTGGAGACGCGCTCTTATTGCTTCGTGCTTGACCACGGGCTGAGCGCGGCGGGAGTGTGGCTGAA
>JACQDG010000061.1 GCA_016201185.1 Acidobacteriota bacterium
AGTACTCTGGTTCGGAATTACGGTGACGTATTCTACCAGGAGATCAGGCGGCGCGGGCGAGCAGTCTGCGATTGAGCTTCGCCATAAGGGCGGCGAGGTGCTTGCGGGTGAAGGTCCACTGAAACGGCGTGGCGATCTGCGCATAGCGGCGCTGGAAGGCAAGCAGGCGGTTCCGGACTGCAGCGAGGGAAGAGAAATCGTTCGGGGTCAGGACCTTTCGTTGGACGATGGAGAAGTAGATCTCGATCTGATTCAGCCAACTGGCATGCAGGGGCGTATGAACCAAGACCACGGAAGGCCACTGCGATTGGAGCCGGTCGGCGGCTTTGCGGCCGCGGTGGGCGGAGCCGTTGTCCATGATCCAGAAGACGCGGCGCGCGGATCGGTAGGGCGGTTGCCTCATCACCTCGCCGACCAGGCGGTCCACAGCAGCGATTGCGTTCTTTGCCTCACAGCGACCAAACAGCTTGGCGCGATGGACATCCCAGGCTGCCAGGTAGGTCCAAGCACCGCAGCGCTGGTATTCATGTTCGATCCGCAGGGGGCAGCCAGGGGCTGGAGCCAGAGAGAGATGTTTGCGGCGACGGGCCTGAATACTGGTTTTCTCATCGGCGGAGACGACGAATTCGGAGGATTGCAAGGGCCTGCCATTCCAGCGCCTTTCATACAGGTCCAGGATGCGGCCGGCTTTTTCGCTGAACTGTGGATCGCGGGGGAAGATCCAACTGCGGTGTCGCCAGGGACAAAGAGCGTCGGCACTGAGCCAACGCCACAGGGTAGTCCCGCTGATCTCCGCGACGATACCTTGGGCAAGCACCTGGCGCTGGATCTCGCTGATCGAGAACCGCGAAAGAGGCAAACCGAGGCGATAGGGGAGTTCACAGGCGAGGGCTTTCACTTGGACGACCACGCTGGGGGGAAAAGCGAACGGGACGTCCCCCACGGGGTTGTTCTTCCAAGCCGGGCAGGCGCGCCAGGGCGAAACGCTTCCGCCACTTACTCACAATCTGACGTGGGGTGTCGAGGCGAGAAGCGATCACGTCATTGGGGAGGCCTTCGTTGGCCAGCAGGATTATCTTGGCGCGAACAACATGGCAATACGATGACGTATATTTTCGAGTTCTGGACTCCAGTTCCTGGCGCTCTTGTCTGGTCAACTCGATGACAAATGGGCTTGATCTGGGCAATAGAAGGTCCTCCTTAGAGGACCAGTGTAGCCCAGATTGATGCTAGAAAGCCACTTCAATATACGTCATTGTACTTATGAACTGGAGTACTAAGGCATCGGGCTTTTCAGCCCGGCCGGCACGGATGGAAAACAAGGAAATCGCCGCTCTGCTCTACCAGACCGCCGACTTGATGGAGATCGCCGGAGAGGACCCCTTCCGCATCCGCAGCTACCGCAACGGCGCCGCCGCAGTCGAGTCTTATCCCAGGCGCATCGCCGAGATCGCGGCCGACCCGGAAGGCGATCTGACGGCTATCCCCGGCATCGGCAAGGGGCTGGCAGCCGTGTTGAAGGACATCGTCGCGCGGGGCAGCTTCGAGCGGCGGGACGTGCTACTCGAAAAATATCCTCCGACCGCTCTTGAGCTCCTCAAGATTCAAGGCCTCGGCCCCAAGAGCATCGCCCTCCTCTATGAGCACTATCGTGTCAGCACTATCGACGACCTGGAGCGGATCTGCCGGGAAGGTCTGCTCCGCCAACTGCCCCGCATGGGTGAAAAGCTGGAGCTGAAAGTCCTGCGCTCCATCGAGCTTTACAAGCGCAGCGCCGGGCGCTTCTTGCTCGACTACGCCGACCGCATGGCGGCCGAGCTGGTCGCCTACCTTTCCCAGACCCCGGGGGTCGAAAGCGTCACCCCGGCCGGCAGCCTTCGACGCGGCAAGGAAACTATCGGCGACGTCGATCTGCTGGTCACGGGCCCCGACCCCGCTCCGGCCCTGGCGCGATTCGTCGAATACCCCCGGGTCGGAGAAGTGCTGGCCAAAGGGGAAAACAAGGCCAGCGCCAAGATCGGCCCCGAAGGACTCCAGGTGGATGTCCGCGTGCTTGACCGCTCCAGCTTCGGCTCGGCTTTGCAGTATTTCACCGGCAGCAAGGACCACAACGTGGCTCTGCGCAACCGCGCCATCCGGATGGGCTTCAAGCTGAGCGAGTACGGGCTGTTCAGGGCCGAAGATGATACAAGGATCGCTGGAACAACGGAAGAAGAGATATATCTCAAGTTAAACTTGAAGTGGATTCCTCCCGAATTGCGGGAGAACAATGGCGAGATTGAAGCCGCTGCCGAGGGCCGGCTGCCCGCCCTGGTCGAGCTAACCCATATCCGGGGCGACCTTCATGCCCACACCATCGCCACCGACGGCCGCAACACCATCCCCGAAATGGCCGACGCGGCCCGTGCGACCGGCTACCAGTACCTGGCCATTACAGACCATTCCAAGGCCCTGGCCATGGCCAACGGATTGGATGAAAAGCGCCTGGTTGCCCAGATCGCCGAAATCCACCGCTTTGCCGCCGATTTCCCCGGCCTCACCCTGCTGGCCGGTTGCGAATGCGACATCCGCCAGGACGGCAGCATGGACCTGGATAATGAAGCCCTGGCCCAGCTCGACGTGGTCGTCGGCAGCGTCCACAGCTACATGAACATGGAGTCGGCCCAGATGACCGACCGGCTGCTGCGAGCCCTGGAGAACCCTCACCTGACGATCCTGGGCCACCCTACTGGCCGGCTTCTGCTCCGCCGCGATGCTTTCCCCTACGATGTCGAGAAAGTCTTCGATGCCGCCGCCCGCTGCGGGGTCCACCTGGAGATCAATGCCAGCCCGGAGCGGCTGGACCTTTCCTCCAACCTGCTGCGTATGGCTAAGGCCAAGGGCATCCGTTTCGTTATCTCCACCGACGCCCACCACGTCCAACACCTCGAGAACATGAAGTACGGGGTTTTGATGGCCCGGCGCGGGTGGCTCGGCCCGGAGGACATAATTAATACCCGTGACGCCTCTGGCTTGCCCGCGGCGCTGCGAAGAAAATAGCTGCTATGCCGAAATTCTCGATCGTCGCTTCCGAGCCGCTGCTCTCGACGCGCGTCTTTGCCGTGTTCCGCGAGAAGGCGGTGCAGAACGGCGGCTTCACCATCGAGCGGGAGATCGTTCGCCATACCGGGTCGGCCGTCATGATGGCCCGGGACGCGCCGGGCCGGCTGCTGCTGGTGCGGCAATTCCGCCTGCCCGCGCGGCGCCGGCTGTGGGAATTGCCAGCCGGGCGCCTGGACCACGGGGAAAAGCCGCTGGCCGCGGCCAAGAGGGAGCTGATCGAGGAGACGGGGTACCGCGCCCGTCGTTGGAAACGGCTTGTCTCCTTCTATCCCAGCCCGGGCTACTCGAGTGAGCGGATGACAGTCTACCTGGCAGAAGACCTCACCGCCGGGCCGGCGCAGCCCGAGGCCGACGAATCGATCGAGAGCCGCTGGTTCACACCGGAACAGATCCGCAGCATGATCCACACCGGCAGTATTGCCGACGGTAAGACCCTGGTCGGGCTGATGTTTCTGTGGCACGCGGAGAATGCCTCGAAGACAGACCTCTCCGTGCCGGCGCCAAGAAAGAAGTAGCAGGGCTATCTGGAGATTGAAGAGGATTTATTGGGTTGGATTTTCGTAGGCAAACCAAATCTCATCGCGACCACACGTTGGAGGGTTAGGTGGTGGGAGGAGCCCTGCTACCAGTCGCGATCTATTCTCAAGAATGAGCAGTGTTGTCATAAGCCATGCCGGGCGCGTCCCGAGCCGTCGGGACGCGCCGCGGACTTCAACTAAAACGTCCAGCTAAAACCAAACGCCGGCACCCACTGGTGCAGGATGCCGGAAATTGTGGCGCCCGGCGCCGCGGTGAAAATCTTGGGCACCTTGGTGATGTAGTCCCGAAACTCGATCCGCACCATCGTGTTCCGTGAGGTACGGAACTTGACCCCGGCGCCGAAGTCCGCGGTGGGCAGGGCTTCATTCGTCTTGCTCAGCAGCGCTAGGTTCATGAGCGCTTGAACCTCCTGCTCCGTCCCAGTGCCCTGGTAATACTTGAGCCCGCCGCCACCAGCCAGGAACGGCCGGATCCGGGCATTGCGCCGCGAGGCATAGATCAGCAGATCATATGCCACAATATGGGAGCGGCCGCTGAACGTGGTTTCAGTGCCACCCGAGCTCAGTTTCAGGTTGTTTTGGGCGAACAGGTAGCGCAGCTCGCCGCCGATGCGGTCGCTCATTGTCTGGCCGACAAAGCCTCCGCCGGCAGGCCCGGGCTGAAAGCCAATGGAACCGACCGTCGAGCCGGACTGCACGCCGGTGCCGCGGTAGGCGGTGGCCAGAGCCAGGCCGCCCAGTTCGAACCTATCCTGGGCCTGGAGGCCGAAGCCCGCGCCCAGCATCGCCACAAACAGAATTGGGGAGAAATGTTTTTTGCTCATCGTCCTTTCTTCTTTCTCTTCGCAAAGTGACCAGGGAAAGGGGCGGCCGCGCGCGGCCGCCCCGCAATTACCGCATCCTTCAGCGCACCACCCGCAGATTCACCGTGGTGGAGCTGTCCCCCACCGAGATGGTCAGAGGAACCTGCACCCCTTCCGGGGCGTCGCCCGGCACCTTCACATTGAGCTGGTAGACGCCGACGAAGCCCGGGGCCAGGCCAGCAAAGTACAGCGGCGCGGCGACACCACCCAAAGTGATGCTCGGCGGGTCCACGCTGGTGGCGAGCGGCGACACCGGCCCCGGCATCCCGGCGTCCACCGGCGGGCCCACCGGGCCCATCGCAGTGGCGTAAACCAGGATCGTCTCGTTGGGTCGCACCGGGTTCGCCAGGGTCGCGAGCAGGTTGTTCTCAGCCCGCACTACGGCCGGGAAGCTTCCTGCGTTCCCGAGGTTTACCCGGAAAACGGCCGGCGCTGCTTCTTTGACCTCGGCGTAGAAGGTATTGCCAAGACCGCCCGGCGAATGGACCAGCGTGGCGGTCTGGCCGCCCATTTCGAACGGCAACTGGGCGTTGATCTGCGTGGGGGAAACATACAGCAGGGGCAGGCGCAGACCGTTCGCAGTCACACAGACATCGCCCAGGGCCGTCGGTAGCGGAAGCGTCCCGGCGGAAGCGGTCTGCGGCGCCAGATTGCGTCCGAAGATCGAGATCAAGCCTCCCGAGCCCACCTGGTCGCTGAAGTCGGCGGCGCTGGTAATGGCGGTGATCTGGGGAATGGCGATGCCCGCGTCGAAAGTGCCGTCGAGTTGCACCACCCCGGAGGAAGTAGTGGAAACAAAGGAGCCGTTGCGCAGGGCCGCCAGGGTCCGCAGGAACGGATAAGTGAGCCCGGGAACAGCGGGTGATTCCGCCATCCGGACCGGGGAGACGGCCTGGTCCGGCTGGTTCAGGTTGACCCTCTGAATGGCGCCGGTGTCGACCACCAGCCCCGTCGGCGCCGAGGTGCGCACGCCCTTGTTGCCAACGAAGACAAAGCCGGCAGCCGTGTTGGGGGTGTCCACGAACGTTGCCACAGGCACCAGAGACCGGTTCAGCAGGCTACCGCCCGCCGCCACTGCGGTGGTCCCTGCCGCTATGCTGCCTTGCAGGCCGCCCAGATCCTTCCTGGCGATCACCACCTTCTGCAAGGTGGCGTCCCAGAGCTTGACGTTTCCGTCGGCCTCGGCGATGAAAACGCCCGACAGGTCTCCCATCGGAACCATGGCTGCATTCGGGTTGATGGCGTTCTCATAAATCCCGAGTCGCCCCAGCTCGAAGGCGTCAGTGCTCACTACCTCGATCCAATCGAGCACTCCGCCCGTGCCGCCGCCTCCGGGCACACGCGCCGCTACCAGCACATCGGCGTTGTCCGCCGCTACCGAAATCGGGTTGTGTCCCTGCGGCAGGAACTGCAGGCCCTTGGGCTGCATGGTGTCTAGGTTGATCACCGTCAGGTTCTCGCCCGCTGAATTGGCGATGATGAGGAAGCGCTTGTCGGCGCTGAAGCTCATCCAGGAGGGTCGGTTGCCCGTGCGGAAGGCCCCCATAAGCCGCAGATCGTTGCTCGAAAACACGTACAGCAGGTTCTTGGGCTGCTCGAGC
>JACQDG010000476.1 GCA_016201185.1 Acidobacteriota bacterium
CCACTGGCGACACTTCGTAGTAAGTTGCGCCAGGCCAGGACGCGGAGGATAGCCAGAAAATCAGCTCAATATAATGGAATCTTCAGCCGCAGGCTGGCGCCGTGGCCGGGTTGGGATTCGAGCAGCACGTCGCCACCGAGCGCGCGCAGGCGCTGCTTGATGCTGTTCGGGCCCAGCCGCAACAGTTCCAACTCCTCCAGCGTGTACTTGCCGCCAAACCGGAAACCCTTGCCGTTGTCGTTCACCGAGATCGTCAGGGTGTTGTTGCCCTTCTCGAGCGAGAAGAGCACATGCGTGGCCTGGTCGTGCTTCTGAATGTTGGTCAGCGCTTCGCGGATAATCTGGAGGATGTCGACGCCAATTTTTCCCGGGGCGGAGACCGGCTCGCCGCCGCTCATAAAGGTGACCGAAACGCCGCTCTCTTTCTGGAAATCGTCGACCAGACGGCGGGCGGCGGCGGTCACGCTGGAGGTGTCAATCTCCACGGGCCGCATGCTGCTGACGAAGCTCCGCATTTCGGTCACTTGCTTGCGGGCGAGTTCCTGGAGTTGTTCCAGCTCCTGGGCAGCGGCAGCCGGATCCTTGTCGAGCAGCTTGCGGATCAGGTGGGTCCGCATCTGGAAGCTGATGATGCTTTGCAGCGGCCCGTCGTGAAAATCCTGGGCCAGCCGGTGGCGTTCCCGCTCGTAGGCGGCGTGCTCCACTGACTTGATCACCAGCACCAGCAGGGCGAGCCGGGTGAAAGCCGGCGAGACGCGCTTTAGGCGGCGCAACAGGTAGGGGCGCACAGGAGAGACGCGGTTGACGAGCAGCAGCCGGCCAACGGCCTTTCCCTCGTAGTAGAGCCCGCAGCCGATGGCATTAGTGATGTGAAACTTGCGGATCAGGCGCGGGTGCAGGTCGAAGCCGCTGGGAGGAGTGATCTGGTTGCCCTCGGCCGATGGAATCTGCTCCGCCACAAAGTCCAGCCGTGTGCCCCGGCAGATCGACCATTCCCGGCTCTCCTCCAGTTCCGCCGGGGCCGGCCGTGAGGTCCCGCCGGACGGGGGATAGCGGCACAAGGAGAAGTAATCCCAGCGCTGGTCCCAAAAGACCAGCAGGGCGTGAGAACAGCGGAACCATTCTGCCAGGTGCTTGAGCGCTTCTTGCATGGCGGCCACGGTGGCCTCCGCGGAAGCGCCCACCGACAGGTCGGCGATGTTGTGGATACGCCGCTCGACCCCGTAGCGCTGGTCGGTGGAAAGAAAGGCCAGCAGGCCGCCGACCACCAGCAGAAACACAGTGCTGTTGACCGTAAGCACCAGGGGCTGGGCGCGCGCTTCCTGCGCCCGGCCGGCGTAGAAAACCAGGGTGACGGCGGTGGCGATGAGAACTACCTCGCGGGCCCCATGGAGGGTAATGCTCTCCAGGACCAGGAAGACGTAAGACATGGCTGCCAGCGCCACGTAAACATTCGTGCGCCAAAAGCCCAGCCAGAGAAGAAACAGCAGGTCCAGCAGAAGGATCAGCAGGCTGAAGTTCTGCAGCGAGCGGTGAGAGTGATAGAACAGCAGCAGGATGCTGTAAGCGACGAAAACACCGATGACGGCGCCGGTGAGCAGCGTGGGGCCGGTGGTGGAGAAGAACATTTCCGCCACCGCATAGGCAACCGCCAAAAAGGCCCGGGAAAGGGCCAGCCGGGCGGCACGACTCTGCCGCTTGGAGGATTCCGTTTCCAAGAACTCGGTCTTCACTCCTCCCACGCTTGCCATCTGCCTGCCCGATCCACCGCGCCACGCCCGCCGCGAGCGCTTTGCGAGCGTTCACGATGCAAGCTGCGATGACTTCATTCTACCGCGAAGGAGCGCCGCTTCCGCCGGGAAGCGGCCTAATCTGAACTGAGACCTACAGGGACCGCTCGGCCAATTCGCCGATCAGGGGCAGGGAAAACTTCTCCTCGCGGCTGGTCTTGATGAGCATCAGGATCCACAGACCGAGGATGACCAGCTGCAAAACCTTCCCGAGGGGAAAAATGTGAGGCGGCAGCACGTGGAACCACGGCACCACGGCCCAATCCAGCAGCAGCCAGGCGACGAAAAGGTAGAGCCCCTGGAAGGCGTGGAAGCGGACGTCCCGCATCTCGCGGAACCGCTCGGCGGCCAGAACCAACAGGGCCGCAATCCAGCCCACAAAGGGGACATAGCAGAGCATGGAGGCCGTGCGCGGGGTGATGCCGTCAGCCGGCGAGGGCCGATAAACGCCCGGCGTGCCCGGAATCGGCTGCCGGCCGCCGCACTTACCGCAGAAGAAATCCCAGGCGGTAAGCTGGTTTCCGCACTGGCTACAGAAGGGCACTCTCCACGTCCTCCCGAAATATGATACGCGAAGCGCCCTTCAAATGTTCACATTGAGCCGCAGCAGGCCGCGGTCAGACCACTACCACTTGATGGTCCGGGCAGTCCAAGTGGATCGAATCATGGAGCTGCTCTAGCAGACCCATGCCGTGACGGGCCAGGAAAGGCAGAACCGAGTAGAGCCGCTCCTGGAGTGTCTTCTCGGGGTAGATGAGGTGCAGCAAGTAGGCGGCGTCGCTGCGCGCCCGTTCCACGCGGCGGAGGCTTTCCCGGCCGGTTTTGTCCCGGATTTTGGAAAACTGGTACTTGATTTTCTGCCGGGACTTGGTGAGCGCAGCGGCCAGAGTGGGGTCGAAGGCCGCCAGTTGCGCTTCCGTGGCGGCCAGGGCGCTTTCGATCTGGTCGTTCGCTTCGAGGAACGTGCGCTGCAAAGGGCCAGGGATCAGCGTGTCGGCGATCTTCTGCTCCAGGGCCGCCAGCCCGTGCAGGGTATCGGCGACACTCAGCCCGTAACGTCGCATGAGCTTCTCCGACCGCGCGTCGAGAACTGTAAAACAGGCGCGAGGATGGGCTACCGGCATCCGCCCCAACAGGCGGCGGTAGAGAACCTCGGCTTGGGCCAGGTAGGCCAGCTCTGCCGGCCCGCCGATATACACTACGGTGGGCAGCAGGAAGTCCTGCACCACCGGCCGCAGCAGGGCGTTGGGCGAAAAATCCTCGGGGCTGGTCTCGAGGCGCGCGAGCAACTGGGCCGTGGTCAGGCTGGCCCCGTTGCCGGTGTAGGAATCGCTCGAGCGCCGCAGCGGGGTCCGGCGGCCGTTCTGGAGCAGGAAGAACAGGGAAGTCCTTTCCTCGAAGTGCACCTGGACGTGGTAGCCGCCGCTTTCGAGTTCCTTGCCCCTGGCTAGCAGCGCAGCGGAAAACTCCGGCGCCGCCTGGATGGCCCGGGCCATTAGCGGGGCGGCGAGGCGACGGATCGCCGGCGAAAGCGGATCGAGCATCAGCACGCCATGGGGCTCCAAGAGGCGGGCCAGCAGCGCCTGGAAGCCGGCCCCGAAGGTAGCGCCCTGGGGGTAGTACTTTTGCGCCAGGTCGGCAATTTCAGCACCGAACGGCAGTGCGGCCAGCGCCCCCCGAAGAGCTTCGCAAGCATTGCCATCCAGCCGAACCCCGCCTACCGGCTGGTTCGGTTCGGCTCGGGCCGCGGCCTCCAGTCGGATGGGATGGTTTGCGGAATCGAAGACCCAAGCGTGGTTCACCTCTCCCAGGTCGTGGTCTTCGGTGGCCAGCCAGAAAACGGGCACGGCGGGCAGGCCGCGCCTGGTCAGGTCGGCGGCCATCCGCGCCGCAGTAAGAGCTTTGTAAATGGTGTAAACGGGGCCCGTATACAGCCCCACCTGCTGGCCGGTGACGACGGCCAGCGTTTCGGGCTGGGAAAGCCGGTCCAGGTTGTTTTGGGCGACCGGGCCGGAGTTGCGATTCTGCTCGGCCAGCGCCTCGACGAGCCGCGCCCGGTGGGCCGCATCCATCTGCACTTCTCGCGCGGCGGCGACGAAGGATTCCGGGTCAAACGGCGCGTAATGGTAAATGGAGCGGACACGATCGAAATGGTAACCAAGATCGGCGAAGAGCCGGGTGGTGTGCGGCAGATCGGTGTGCCGAATACAGGTACAGTGCATAGCGCGTCTTGGACGCCGCTAATCCTCTGAGATGCCCCAAGCCCCAGACAGGACGCAGCGAAAAGCGTTCCTGAAGGCGTACCTTCGATAGAATAGCAGAAACAGCCGGTATGCGAGGAGTTTACGGAGTTTACATCGCGGTCCCCTTCTGCGCACAGAAGTGCACTTACTGCAACTTCGCTTCCAGCGTGCTGCCCCGGGCCCTGCTCGACGAGTATCTGGCGGCGCTCGAGACGGAACTGGCGGCGGAGGGGTGGGCCGAGCCTCCCGACACCCTGTACTTGGGAGGCGGTACGCCCAGCCTGCTCGAGGAAGCCGCCCTGCGCGGGATCGTGGAGCGGCTGCCCCGGGTGGAATGGTCCGAGGCTACCATCGAGGTGAGCCCCGGCACGGTGACCGCGGATCGGGCGGCGCTGTGGAAAGAACTGGGCTTCGACCGGGTGAGCCTGGGCGTCCAGTCGTTCGTCGCCCGGGAAATCGCCGCCACCGGCCGCAAGCATTCCGCGCGACAGGTGGAGGAAGAAGTAGGGGCGCTGCGCGGCGCGGGCTTCAGCAAGATCAACATCGACCTGATCGCCGGGCTGCCCTACCAGAGCCGCGAAAGCTGGCGAGAATCGCTCGACTGGGTGGAGCGGATCTCGCCGCCGCACGTTTCCGCGTACATGCTCGAGGAGGACGAAGACAGCCGGCTAGGGCGGGAGATCCTGAGCGGGGGCTCGCGCTACGGCGCGAGGGCCGTGCCGGACGAGGAACAGATCGCCGAGTATTATCTGGAGGCAGTGGCTCGCCTGGAGTGCCTGGGCCTGCGCCGCTACGAGATCTCCAATTTTGCCCGGCCCGGATTCGAGTCCCGGCACAACCTGAAATACTGGCGGCGGGAGCCGTACCGGGGCTTCGGCGCGGACGCCCACTCCTTCGACGGCCGCCGGCGGTGGTGGAACGTGGAGACCGCGGCGGAATACGTAGAGCGCTTCCGGGGCGGGCGATCGCCGGTGGAATCGAGCGGGGAGCTCAGCCCCAGGCAATCGATGGAGGAGCATTTCTTTGTGGGCTTGCGGCAGGCAGAGGGAATCGAGCCGGCGGAGGAGGAGTGGGAGACATTTGCCGAGCCGATCCGCCGGCTGGCTGACGACGGCCTGCTCGAGCGCGGGGGCGGCCGCCTGCGGCTTACGGATCGTGGGACCATGGTTTCCAATCTTGTCTTCCAGGAGTTCATCAACTGATGCCGAACGAATGCCGCGTAGTGGATCTGCGCAGCGACACCGTTACCCGTCCCACGCCGGAGATGCGCCGGGCGATGGCCGAGGCCGAGGTGGGCGACGATGTCTATCGCGAGGACCCGACCGTGAACCGGCTCGAGGAGCGCGCCGCCCAGGCGCTGGGGAAAGAGGCGGCCCTATTCGTTCCTACCGGCACGATGGGGAACCAGATAGCCATCAAGCTCGAATCCGCGCCGGGCGATGAGGTAATTTGCGAGGAGTACTCCCACGTGGCCAACTACGAGATGGGGATGATGGCCGCCTGGTCGGGCTGCCAGCCGCGCCTGATTCCATCGGAGCACGGTCAGCTCTCGTGGGACCAAATCCAGGAAAGGATGCGGCCGGATATTTATTACTACTCGCGCCACGCGCTGGTGGTGCTGGAAAACACCCACAATATGGGCGGCGGCACTGTGTATCCGATTGAGGCGGCGCAGGAGATCTGCGACCGGGCGCACGAGCGGGGGATGCGCGTGCACCTGGACGGGGCGCGCATTTTTAACGCGGCGACATACCTGGGCCGGCCGGCGGCGGAGCTGGCGGCGCCGTTCGATTCCGTGATGTTCTGCCTGTCGAAAGGGCTGGGGGCGCCGGTGGGGTCGCTCGTGGCGGGCAGCAGGGAATTCATCGGCCGGGCGCTGCGGGTGCGGAAGATGATGGGCGGCGGCATGCGGCAGGCCGGGGTGCTGGCGGCGGCCGGGCTGATCGCGCTCGAAAAGCATCCCGCCAAACTCGCCGAGGATCATCGCAACGCGCGCTATCTGGCGGAGGCGCTGAGCCGGCTGCCCGGCATCCAGGTGGACCTGGGCCGGGTGCAGACGAATATTGTGATGTTCGACGCGTCGGGCACGGGGCTTTCGGCGGAGGAGTTTTCCCGGCGGCTGAAGGCGCGCGGCGTGCTGATCAATCCTGTGAATGAGACGCGGTTGCGGCTGGTGACCCACTCGGACGCCGGGCGCGCGTGCTGCGAGCGGGCCATGGCGGTGATCGCGGAGGCGGCCGAGGCGGCGCTGCGGGCGGAGTAAAGGGATGCGGAGGCCGGCGAGGATGTAAAATTTACCATACCAATTAATAAGTCATTTCCTTTTCGGTCTAGTACTCTTCCGCAATCTAGGGCATTTCCCTGAGCGGTTTGTCGGGAAAAACACGAGATCGCGTTCTGTTTCCAGATTGAATCTCGACAGTTCCGAGGAGGCATGATAAACTTCTTTCAGCCTGCCGAACATGAACTTTTTTTTCAAACCGGCCAGCGCGACGAAGACTTGGCAGGACAGGGGCCGTCGCATAGGGAGTAAAATGTCATCCAGAACTTGGGGTTTCTTCATAGTAGTCTTGTCCTGTTTGCTGCTGTCGTTTGGAATGCCCGCCGCAGCTCAGAGCGCGGGCCAGCCGGAAGTAAGGCCTCCGGCTCATTATGACGTTTCGCCTCCCCTGGGGGACATCAACGTCGACGACAATTCTGACGGCAAGAAGCCGAAGAAGGAAAGGCCGCTGCGGCTTCCACGTGCGCCCAAAGGCAGCCCGCACGCCACCGATCCCGTGGCGCAGACCTCGGCCGGGCCTCTGGTGAGCGCCGGAACGAGCAAGAATTTTGAGGGCGTGGGCGAGGGACTGGCGAAATACTATGTCGGCGAGGCCCCTCCTGATACAAACATGGCCGTCGGACCGAACCACATCGTCCAGTGGGTGAATTCCTCCATTGCCGTTTTCGACAAGAACGGCAATTTGCGTACCGGCTATCCCAAGCCTGGTAATGCGTTGTGGAGCGGCTTCGGCGGGCCATGCGAAACAACCAACGACGGCGACCCGGTCGCCCAGTACGACGCGGCGGCCGATCGCTGGGTGATGAGCCAGCTCGGCAACGCGTTTACCAACGGCCCCTATTACTACTGCATCGCCGTTTCCACCAGCCCGGATCCGACCGGAACCTATAATCGCTACGCGTACAATTTCGGCAGTTATCTGAACGACTATCCGAAGATGGGAATGTGGTCTGATGCCTACTACTCCTCCCACAACAGGTTTTACCTGGGCATCTCTTTCGCGGGGGCCGAGGCGTGCGCTTTCGATCGCACCAAGATGCTCGCGGGACAGGCCGCCATCGGCGTGTGCTTCATCACCTCTGCTTCTTACGACAGCCTCCTGCCGTCGGATCTGGACGGCGCTACACTGCCTCCGGCGGGTTCGCCCAATTTCTTCATGGACTTCGGCAGCGACGCGCTAAGACTGTGGAAGTTCCATGTAGATTTCGGGAACACGGCCAATTCCACTTTCACCGGGCCGACCAGCATCCCGGTGGCAGCCTTCAGCGCGGCCTGTAGCGGCGGCGGAAGCTGCATCCCCCAATTGGGAACAGGCCAGAAACTGGATTCCCTCGCGGACCGGCTTATGTACCGGCTGGCCTACCGCAACTTCCCTAGTGATCCGAACGGCGCGCATGAGTCTCTGGTGGTGAACCACTCGGTCACGAGCAACGGCGTGTCGGGTGTGCGCTGGTACGAGATACGAAATCCGAACGGCGCCCCCACGGTCTTCCAGCAGAGCACCTTCCAGCCGGACCAGACTTACCGCTGGATGGGCAGCGCGGCCATGGACCAGGCCGGCGACATCGCCCTCGGCTACAGCGTCTCGAGCAGTTCCATTAATCCGGGGATTCGCTACACGGGCCGCGTGCCCTCGGATCCCCTGGGAACCATGCAGGCGGAAGCGACTATTATCGATGGCGGCGGCTCGCAGAACGGGGGGCTGGATCGGTGGGGCGACTACAGCGCCATGCGGATCGACCCCAGCGACGACTGCACGTTCTGGTACACGACCGAGTACCTGGCCGCGGACGGGTCGTTCAACTGGCACACGCGGATCGCGTCGTTCAAATTCGACACCTGCGGAGGCCCCCCGCCACCGCCGCCGACAGCGCCGGGCCAGCCGACGGTAACTAAGAATGTTTACAACGAGGTGGATTTGTCCTGGACCCCGTCCACGAACCAGTCCGGTTACAACGTGATGCGTTGCACCAACAGCGGCTCGGGCTGTACTCCCACTACAATCGCCACCGTTGGGGCCAGCGTAACTACTTACAATGACACCACCGTTTCCGGACCGGCCAATTACATTTATCAGATTCAGGCCTACAACTCTGCTGACACCGCGAACTCCCTGACGACGACAGTTTCCGTGCCCGCGCCGCCGCTACCCGCGGCGCCCTCGAATCTGGTTGTCTCGGCGGTGAGCAAGAACTCCATCACAATCGGGTGGACTGACAACTCGAATAACGAGACCAACTTTGATATCGAGCGGTGTACCGGGGGGGCGTGCACAAACTTTGTACCGCTCACGTCCGTGGGAGCAAACGTCACAACCTACAAGAACACGGGTCTCGCTCGGAGAACGACATATCGGTACTGGGTGAAAGCTCGGAATGGCGGCGGGAGTTCAGGGTACGCCGGCCCGGTTTCGGGCACGACAAGGTAGTAGGCCGGGGGCTGAAAGCACGCTGTTCTACAGCCGGGCAGCTCGCGCTGGAGGACCGCTGGGGAAACCTGGCTCCTACCGGTCCGGGTCAGCGCGGTGGCGTGGCGAAGATCGACTTGGGAAGCATGGTGTGCACGCCCTTTGAGCCATCGACTACCTGCGTGACGTGCAGATCGACCGCGGCACTCACGAGCATGTAGGCGTCGTCGCGGGAGAGGCCACGGGCGGTCACAAGATATTCAATCATCTCCTTGGTGGCGCGACGGGCGGCTTCGTCGAGCGTCTCATGGAAGCCCATGGTAATAACGTGGGTCGCCGTCTCGGCGCGGGGCCAGCGCAACTTCATATCTTTGCGGACGGTGAAGCGCAACAGGGCGCTGAGCGGAGTCTCGATGGCAGTGAGGTCCACCTCGCCGTCGCCCTGGGCGGCGTGGCCGTCGCCGACAGCGAACAAGGCGCCGGGGTGGTGAACGGGCATGTAGAGTGTTGTGCCGGCGGTCAAGTACTTGTTATCCATGTTGCCGGTGTAGTACCCGGGCGGGGCGCTGTTCACGCGTCCGGAAGGCGGGGCCACGCCCATGCTGCCGAAGAAGGGCCGCAGGGGAATACGGATGCCGGGGCCGAATTCCGCCACTCCGGCGCGCTCATCCAGCCGGATTAACTTCGTCCGCTCGTAGGGGAACTCGTCGGGCAGCATCCCCAGTTCGGGGACGAACATCTTCCAGCCGTAAGTAGAACGCAAGCGAATTTCCAGGATGTCGACTTGCAGCACGTCACCGGGGGCGGCGCCCTCGACGGCCACCGGGCCGGTGAGGATGTGCGGACCCGGGCCGTGCTCCTTGATCTCCGCGTAGATCTCCCTTAGCTCGCGCAGGTTGTCGTCTTCCTCCGCGCCGAGGCGCGCCAGCATTTCCGGTATGCCGCTGACGGTCTCGATGCGCGCGGTCTCGCCGGACTTGACGGTCAGCACGGGCTTGACGCCGGCCCCGTAGTAGCCCCACTGAATGTTGGCGGGCACGGCGCGGATGATAGGCTGGGCGGACAGGAAAGCAGGCAGCAGGCAGAGGGCAGCAGGCAGAACGAAGGCAATTTTCATGGAATCCTCCGGCGCTTGGGGCGCATGACTGGGCGGATTGTAGCATGGCGGAAATGAACGGAGTTTAATCGTCGTTTAAGGGAACGTTAATGTTGGCGCCCGTCTTACATGGTGAAGGCGAGCGAAATCGCCGGAAAAACGGAGGAACACCATGAGGAGACTTACCACGTTAGTGCTGGGCCTGACGCTGGCCCTGGGTTTGAGCGGGCTGGGTCTGGCGGCCCAGGAAAAGGCCGCGCAGAAGGCCGCGTCCACCGCTGCAGCACCGAAGACCGAAGAGAAGAAGGCTGCGGCATCGACCACGGCCCAGAAGAAGCACAAGAGGCACAAGAAGCAGGTGAAGAACGCCAACGCTGCGCTGCCCTCGACGAGCAAAGCCCCCGCGACCCCCGCGCCGGCCAAGTAACATTTAACGGGGAGGGGTGTTGGGGCAGGCGCGGCGCCTCAGCCTCAACACCCCCTATTTTTCGCGCAACGCTTCACAACCTAACGGCCATTCAGGGGCTTTCGTCAGCCTGGATCAACTGAAGTTCCACCGCCTGAGCGCCCCCTGCCTGCACCTGGCAGGCGTGGCCGCGCTCCTCGAAGGGCTTGAGAAACTCCGGATCCTGATAGGCGCCTCGCTCGATATCTTCCCAAGCGAAGAGCTTGTATTCGCCGGGCGGGATGCCGCGGAGGGTGAAACGGCCGTTCTGGTCAGTGGGAGTGCTTTTGAACAGGTCCGTCCGGCTGCGGCGGCGGGATTCCGGAATCAGCACTACCTGAGCGCCGCCGGCCGGCTTCTGCTTGTCGTTGGAAACAACACCATCGATTCGCCCGCCTTTGGAGCTGACGACCACCTCGAGCAATCCCGGGGCGGACTCGAAGCGGCTGAGATCGAGCCCTGCCTCGAGCACTTCTTCATCTCCGAGGCGGGCCGATTTCAGGTAGAAGTCTTCCGGCAAGTTTCCGACGTGCACCGCATAGGCGCCGGGGGCGAGGCCGGGGATGGAGAACGTCCCGTCGGGTTTCACTTGTCCGCCTTCGCCACCGAACTGCGACTGATCCCTGGGCTGCAGCCATAGCCCAAGCGCCTCCGGATCGAGCCGGCCTTCGCCTTCCATGCGGATGCGGCCCGCCAGGTCGAGACCGGCGTTCAGAAGCAGCTTGATGCCGTCAATGTTGGAGTTGGCCACCTCCAGTGGCAGCCGGCCTCTGTAAGTCCTGCTTCCATCTTTCGATGGAGCATGGGCCAGGAGGATGTAAGAGCCGGGCGTCACGCCTCGGATCTCAAACTCTCCCTGGGGGCTCACGAATTGGCTCTGCATTACGCGGGAAAACCCGACCACTTTGGCCTCGCGAGGGGCGAGCCAAGCATTTCCATTGCGAACAGGGCCGCCATCGACGGCGTTGAAGAGCTGCCCGCGGACATGCACCGCGCGGGCGGGGTGAAAGCTGATGTCAATACCGCGAACCTCGCTGCCGGCGGCGGCGTCAACGGGCGACGCTTGAGTGGGGTCGTTCGCCCCTGGGTAGTAGGTAGGGAGGTAGCTTTCTTCAGCAGCCGTGTCATCGAACCGTTGCTGCATGAGATTGCCGATCACGACCAAGGCGGAAAGGCCTGGGGTATATACTGCCCGGATATGGTAGCGGCCGGGTGCGAGACCGTAAAGCCGGTACTCACCCAGGTCGTTGGTGGCGGTCATGCTGACCTGGCCCAACTGCCGCCGGCCCTCGCGGTAGTTGGTTGTCAGGGCCTGCACCTGGACAGCGGGAAGAGGCTCGCCGTCCTCATCCACGACGCGACCCGAGATGACGGCGGTGGGAACCAAACGAAAGACGATGTCACGCAGGCGCTGGCCGCGTCCGAGGGTCAGCGTTGTGCCGGGGCGACGCGGGCCGCGCTGGCCATATTGCTGATGCACATATCCGTTGCGAGAAGCTGACAGGATGTAGCGGCCCGGGTCGGTTACGGTGATCAGGAATCGGCCATCATCGTCGGTAACGGCGCCCAGGGGCCGGGCCGGTTCAACGCCTTCAGCTTTCTGCAACACCACTTGCGCTTTTCGCAGCGGGTCACCGCTGCCGGCGCGAACGACCGTTCCTTCGATGGTGATCTTTTCCGATGGGCTGTCGGCAGGTCGCTGGCCGGGCAGAGGGAGACAGAAGAGAAAAAGCGCGGTGTGGAGAGGGAACTTCACACGGACCTCCCCGGACTGTACTAACCATTATAAACTCAGGCTGCCCATAGGGCGGGCGGGCCGATATTGGAGCGCAGGCGACTTCAGACCTTCAAAATCTCCCGTACAAGCTGGGCGTTGTGGCCGATCTGGTCAGTATAGCGCTGATACATTCCGAGGATGACGGCGTCGGTGGGCTTGATGCCGGTCAGCGCGGCGGCCAGGCGCTCGCGGACCTGCGCGGCGGAATCGACGGTGCGGCCGGCGGCGAACACCTTGTAAGCCAAGCAGGTCTTTTTCACCCGGCGAATCGTGGAGAGCATCCTGGGCGGGTCGGAGGGCAGGTAAATCTCGCCCAGGGGGACCTCGCCGAGGAGCTTTTCGAAGTCCTGGCGCGAGCGGGTCAGGTAATAGAGGCTGGTCATGTAGTAGTCGACGGGCCAGGCTTTGTCCTCGACGTACTCGAGCTCGCGGGGGCTGTGGCAGGAGAGGCCGACCATGACGCCGGTGTCCTGGATGCGCTTGAGGTAGTCGAGGGAGCGGTCGATCTGGCCGGCTTGCCAATAGCGGTTGGTGCGTGCGCCGTGCTGGGCGATGCCGAGGGGCTGGAGCCTGGCGACGCGCGGGAGGATTTCGGGGTGGTCGTTGAAGTCGGGGCGGGAGAGGATGAGAAGCTGGAGCTTGCCGCCCTGGTCCTTGTAGCGCAGCCAGTCGGTTTCGAGGCGCTCACTCCAACTGGCCTGCCAGGTGTTTAGGCCGGCGCGCTCGAGCTCGGCGAGGAAGGCCAGAACACGCTCGGTCGAGTGGTATTCGACCATGTGGGCGGAGAAGAGCTGGTTGAAGTGGGAGTAGCCGTAGATGGTGTTGGCGCCGGCGATGAGGCGCGTGATGCGGTGCTTGCCGAAAGGGACGGTGGGCAGCACAGGGCCGGGCTTGGCCGGCGGGACGAGCGGAGACCCGGCTGAGGCCGGGGTGGCGGCGGCCAGGCCGGCAGCGGTCAGGCCGATGCCCTTGAGAAAGTCGCGGCGGGATCGGGTTCGTCGCAAGGGTCGATTTCCATGGCGCACCTCCTTGTCAGCCGCGAATGAACGCGAATGAACGCGAATGGACGTTCATTGGCGCCCCTTATGGGTTGTTGGTTGAGTATACCGCCTTGAGGTCGAATTTGGGTTTGCGGTCGTAGGTCAGCAGGCCGTTGACTTCCTGCTCGACGTCGGTGAGCTGGGTGTAGCAGTAGCCGGCGAAGGCGGGGATTTTGAGAATGGCCGAGGTGAGGCTGCGGTAGCGGTCGAGGGCGGCCTCGGGGGTTTTCTCGACGCCGGCGTAGCCCCAGGACTCCTCGGGGACCTTGGCGCCGGGCGGGATGTAGGCGATGCCGCCGTACTCGCTGAGGTAAAAGGGAGTTCCGTTGTAGGCGAAGCCTGGGACCAGCGCGGCGCGGTGGTTGTTGAGGACGTTCGCCGGGC
>JACQDG010000470.1 GCA_016201185.1 Acidobacteriota bacterium
GAAGCCGTAATCGTGGAGGTGGGAGATGAGCTGCTGCACCAGATGCTCGGGGGCTGAGGCGCCAGCCGTGACGGCCACCTTGCGGGCGTTGGACAGCCAAGCCGGATGCACCTCGCTGGCGTCGTCCAAGAGATAGGCAGCGACGCCCAGGTTCTGGCCCACCTCGACCAGCCGTCGGGAGTTGGAACTGTTGTCGGAGCCGACCACCAGCAGTAGGTCGCAGCGCGGCGCCACCGCGTTGACTGCCTGTTGGCGGTTTTCCGTGGCGTAGCAGATGTCCTGGGCCGGCGGCCCCTGGATGGCGGGAAACCGCTGTTTTAGCCTCTCCACGATGCCGCGGGTCTCATCCAGGCTGAGCGTGGTTTGTGTAAGATACGCCAGTTTCTGTGGATCGGGGACCTCGAGCCGGTCCACATCCTCCACGGAGGAAACCAGGAAGGTCCGATTCGGCGCCTCGCCCAGGGTTCCGACCACCTCGTCATGGTCTTTATGACCGATCAGCACGATGGTATGGCCATTCCTGGCGAATTTGACCGCCTCCAGGTGGACCTTGGTGACGAGCGGGCAAGTGGCGTCGATCACCTGGAGCCGCCGCTGGCGCGCCTGCTGGCGCACTTCCGGAGACACGCCGTGAGCGCTGAAAACGACGCGGGCGCCTTCCGGCACTTCCTCGTTTTCCTCCACAAAAATGGCCCCCTTATCGGCAAGGCTCTGCACCACATAGCGGTTATGGACGATTTCTTTCCGCACATAGACCGGCGGGCCATAAAGGTCCAGGGCCAGTTCGACAATGTCAATGGCTCGCACCACGCCGGCGCAGAAACCGCGAGGCTTCAACAGGTAGATGACCTTTGCCTCAGGCGTAACTACAGGGATGGACATACGGGTCTTGCTCAAGGACGCCAAGTCCTTAAGGCACAAAACTTTCCCAGTATAATAAGAGCACCATTATAGCAGCAGAACCTGCAGCCTGCACCGTCTAATGGCTCTTTTTGCTTACAATCGTACGATTTTGTTGGACGCAAAGGACTTCAGGACGTTTCGAGTATCGACGATTAGGGGCGCCAGCTCTACCAGCCGGGCATAGTCGACCTGGGAGTGGTCGGTCACCAGAATTACACAGTCGGCCCGGGCGGCAGCTTCCTCCAGGTCTTCGGAACTCAGGCAACCGTCGTCCCACCGCAATTGGGGTATGTAAGGATCCGTGTAGCTGATTTGGGCGCCGCGCTTTTCAAGCAAGGCGATGATGTCCAGAGCCGGCGATTCGCGGATGTCATCCACATTCCTCTTGTAAGATACTCCGACGATGTGAATCCGCGAGCCTTTCACCGGCTTCGAGCGCTCGTTTAGCGCCGCCTGCACCTTTTCCACGACGAACAGGGGCATCTGGCCGTTGATCTGCCCCGCCAGCTCGATGAAACGGGCTTCCGCCCCGGCCTGCTTTGATTTCCAGGAAAGGTAGAAAGGATCAATCGGAATGCAATGGCCGCCCAGCCCGGGGCCGGGGTAGAACGGCATGAAGCCAAAGGGTTTGGTCGCGGCCGCTTCGATCACTTCCCAGACGTTGATGCCCATGCGGTCGCAAAGCAAAGCCATCTCATTCGCCAGGCCGATATTGATCATGCGGAAGGTGTTCTCGAGCAGCTTGACCATCTCAGCGACCCGCGGGGAGCTGACGGAAACGACCCTCTCGATGGCATGCGAGTATAAGAGCGCCGCGATTTCCGTCGAGCGCGGCGTCACCCCGCCCACCACTTTGGGAATGTTGCGGGTCTGAAACTGCTGATTGCCCGGGTCCACGCGCTCCGGGGAGAAGCACAGGAAGAAATCCCGGCCCACCTTCAGCCCGCCCCGCTCCAGCAGGGGCAGGATCAGCTCTTCGGTGGTGCCGGGATAGGTGGTGGATTCCAGGATGACGATCATGCCGGGGTGCAGGTATCGGGCCACCTCCTCGGCGGCATGCACCACGTAGCTCATGTCCGGGTCTTTGCTCTTGCGCAGGGGCGTGGGGACGCAGATATTGATAGTATCGAGCTGAGCGACGGCGGAATAATCCGAGGTGGCCGCAAGCTTTCGGGCCTCCACCAGGGAGCGCAGGAGTTCCGCCTCCACATCGGCAACGTAGCATTGCCCGGCGCGAATCTGCGTCACCTTCTTGGGGTCGGTATCGATCCCCGTGACGGTGAAGCCCGCGCGGGCCAGCTCCACGGCCAGGGGCAGGCCAACATAGCCCAGCCCCACCACTCCGACGCGCGCTTCCCGGCGGCGGATCTTTTCTTCCAGAAGCCTGCCGTAGTCCAGGTCGGCAGCAGTTGGTGTCTCGGGCACGGATATCATCCTCTCGCGCCGGCTACGGCAGCCGACGCCCACTCCCGCCTCCCCTGTGAGCTCCGGATAGAGGGGCAACGACAGAACTTCGCGGGACGCCGCCTCGGCCTGGGGGAAGTCCCCGGCTTCGTAGCCCAGGTAGTCAAAGCATTTCTGAAGATGCAGGGGAAGCGGATAGTAGACGGGCGTTTCCACCCCCCGCTCGGCCAGCCGTTTCCGGAGTCCGTCCCGGTCGGCCGTTCTGATCGCATATTGATGATAGATATGACTGCCCTCCGGGCCGAGCGCCGGGGTAAGGACGGCGTCCCCCAGCAGGCGGGTGTAAAGAGCGGCCAGCCGTCGGCGGGCCCGGTTCCATCGCTCGAGCCGCTTCAGCTTCACGCGCAGCACCGCCGCCTGGATCTCGTCCAGCCGGCTGTTCAGGCCCACCTCAGCGTGATGATAGCGGTCGTCGCTGCCGTGGTTGCGCAGGCGCCGCAGCCGGGCGGCCAGGCCGCTGTCATTGGTCACCACCATGCCGCCGTCTCCGGCGCCACCAAGGTTCTTGGTGGGATAGAAGCTGTAGCATCCCAGCCGGCCCATGGTTCCGGCCATGCGGCCGTCGCATCGGGCGCCCAGGGCCTGGGCGGCGTCCTCCACCACCGGCAGCCCGTAGCGGCCGGCCGTCTCCAGGATCTCTTCCATTCGCGCCACTCTCCCGAACATCTGTATCGGCAGGATCGCCCGGGTCCGTGGGGTGATTCGGGGCGCCAGGCCCTCCGGGTCGAGGTTGAAGCTGTCCGGCTCGATATCCACGAAGACCGGTCGCGCACGCATCCGGTGGATGCTGCCGGCGGTGGCGAAAAAGGTGAACGGGGTGGTGATGACCTCGTCACCCGGACTCACGTCCAGGGCCATTAGAGCCAACAGCAACGCGTCGGTGCCGGAGGCGCACGCCACTGCGTGCCGCACACCCGTGTAAGCGGCTATTTCCTGCTCCAGCGCCTCCACCTGGCTGCCCAGGATGAACCGCTGGGAAGCCAGCACACCCAGAATGGCCTCCTCGACTTCCCCTCGAAGGGAGGCGTATTGGGCTTGCAAATCCAGATGGAGAACCCTCATGTGGAAATCTGTCGCTTCCCGGCCGGGCTTGCTATAATGTCAAGTTGCGCCGGACGGCGGCGGGCGGCTCCAAAATACATATCTAATGATCTAACGGGCGGGCCGCCGAATCAGTAGGATAGCAAACAGCCTCGGAAATCGGGCGGCACGGTGAGCCCGCCGGAGCGGAAGCGGCGGTTTTTCTGCGCCCGCATTTGCCTGCGGCTCAACATGATAAGGAGGCGTTATGAGTGCTAGCGCTGGCGCCCAACCGCAACTTGTGGAGGCGCAAGATCCGGCCCTGGAAGGCCGGCCCGGCGGGCAGCGCCTGTTTGTACGCATCCTGGACTGGATCAGCCAGGATCGCTTTCAACTGATGAACATCACTGACCGAATCAATGAAATCGTGCGCAAGAGCGGCGTTCGGGACGGCATGGTGCATCTGCAATCCCTGCATACCACCACAGCCATTTTCCTCAACGAGTGGCAGGACGCTTTGCTCAAGGACATAGAAACGTTTCTGGACCAGGTGGTGGGCCGGCATTCCCCCTGGCGGCACAATGACCCGGCCTACTCGGATTGCGAGCGCCGGAATGCCGATTCCCACCTCAAGGGCCTGCTGCTGGGGCAGACGCTATCTCTGCAAGTGCGCAACTCGAGTGTGCTTCTGGGTACCTGGCAGAGCATCATCCTGGCGGAATTCGACGGCCCACGTTCGCGCTCCATGTCGGTGCAGGTCGTGGGGGTCTGAGGTTAGGGTTTGGATCGCATCACTCGCAAGACTCTGAAGGACGACCGCTTCGCCGCGGAAGTGACTCATTCGGTGGAGTACCTGGCGGAGCACCGCCGCCAGACGCTCATCTATGGCGGGGCGGCGGTGGTGGTTGCGGCCCTCGCGCTGGGCATTTTCTTCTACCGTCAGAATCGCAAGAACGCCGTCCACATGGCGCTCTTCCGGGCGCTCGAAACCTACCACGCCGCGGTTTCCCCGGAGGACGTTCCGGGGCGCATCACTTTCCGGACCGAAGCGGAAAAGAACACCCAGGCCCGGAAGGAATTCGAGTCGGTCGTCTCCGGCTTTTCTCGCACGGACGAGGCGGGCATCGCCCGCTACTACCAGGGCCTGATCTATTACCAGGAAGACAATGTGGCGGAAGCGCAGAAGCGGCTGGAGCAGCTCGTCGCCGAGGGCCCAGGCAGCGTGCCATCCCTGGCCCGTCTTACACTGGCAGAGATTTACACTACCCAAGGCAAAGACGAAGAGGCTCGCAAGATGTACGAATACCTGATCAAGAACCCCACTGATCTGGTGTCGGAAAGCCGGGCCCAGCTGGCGATGGCCCGTTTCTTGGGCCGGCGCAAGCCGGAGGAGGCGCGGAAACTGCTCCTGGATCTGGAAAAGCGGCCCGGCGCTGTGGCCGCCGCTGCCGGCACCATGTTGCGCGAGATGAGTCAGCAGTAGCGGAATTTGCCTTCGCTCCAGCACCTCCGTTTTTCTCTGGCCCTTTCCCAGGGCCGCCGATACCCGGAACCAACGCATCCTTACCGCAACGACTATCAGCGGGACCGGGACCGCATCATCCACTGCCACGCCTTCCGGCGGCTGGAAAACAAGACGCAAGTTTTCACCTCACCGGCCTCGGATCATTTCCGCAACCGCCTGACCCACACCATCGAAGTGACGCAAATCGCCCGCACCACGGCGGCCGCCCTAGGGCTGAACGAAGACCTGGTGGAAGCGCTCGCCCTGGCGCATGACATCGGGCACCCGCCGTTCGGCCATTCCGGCGAGCAGGCGCTCAATGAGGAGATGCGCCGCTTCGGCGACCGATTCGACCACAACCTCCACGCCCGGCGGATCGTGGAGACCTTCG
>JACQDG010000477.1 GCA_016201185.1 Acidobacteriota bacterium
CGGGGGATGGGGGTGGCGGTCATCACCAGGACGTCCGGCGTGATCCCTTTCTGCAGCAGCTTGAGCCGCTGGATGACCCCGAAGCGGTGCTGCTCGTCGATGATCACCAGACCCAGCCGCGCGAACTCCACGTCGCCCTCGATCAGCGAGTGGGTGCCGACCGCGACCTGCACGATCCCCCGCGCGATCATTTGTTTCAGCTTGGACTTTTCGTGGCCGCTCATGGAACCCGTGAGTAGAGCCACAACGTAGCCGGCCCGTTCCAGGATCCGCTTCGAGTAAAAGTAGTGCTGGGTGGCCAGAATCTCGGTCGGCGTCATCAAGGAGACCTGGTAGCCGTTTTCGAGCGCAATGATGGCCGCCTCCAGGGCGACGATGGTTTTGCCGCTGCCCACGTCCCCCTGCAAAAGCCGATTCATGGGGTGCGGCCGGGACATGTCGGCAGCGATCTCCTTCAACACCCGCTTTTGCGCTTCCGTAGGCTTGAAGGGGAGGATCTGCTTGATCTTTTGCCGCGCCGCGTCGTTCAGCGCAAAGGCAATCCCCTCCACGACGCGAGCCCGGCGACGCTTCAGGGCCAAGCCGCACTCGAGGTAAAAGAATTCCTCGAAGATCAAACGGACCTGCGCCGGCGTGCGGAAGGCGTTCAAAACGCGCAGGTCGGCGTTGGCGGGCGGAAAGTGCGCTTCCTGCAGAGCGATCGCGCGCAGCGGCAAGCCCAGCCGTATTCGCACCGGCTCCGGCAGCGGATCCTCGCCCGGCTCGACCTGTTCGAGGGCTCGGTGGATCAAGGTCCGCAGCAGACGCGTAGTAACTCTGCCGACAGCCTCGTAAATGGGAACCACCCGGCCCACGTGCAACGCCGCCTCACCCTCATCTTCCGGGCCGGAAAGAATCTCATACTCCGGATGCAGGATGGAAAGTTCCCCGGCGTAGCGATCGAACTCGATCTTCCCGTAGCAGGCCACGCGCAGGCCGGGAGTCAGGATACCGGCCAGGTAGTCGCCGCGAAACCACTTGCACACCAGGGTGGCCCCGGACTGGTCTGTGGCACGCACTTCAAAAAGCCGCACGGCGCTGCGGCGAAAGCGCACCGGCCGGGCGGCGACCACTTCGGCCACCACGGTGGCCATTTCCCCCGGCGCCAGTTGCGCGATGGGCTTGGTGTTGCTGCGATCTTCGTAGCGAAAGGGAACGTAGTAGAGCAGATCCTCGACAGTGAAAATACCCTTGGATTCGAGCAAACTGGCCCGCGCCGGGCCGACTCCCTTCAAATAAGCCACCGGCGTGTGCAGTTCCATAGGAACCGCCCAGTTTACAATGTCCGCATGACCTGGCGGATTCTTCTTCTGGCCGCCCTCGCCTTCTCACTTCCGGGTGCTGACCTGAAGGTCGGGATCATCGGTCTCGACACTTCCCACGTTATCGAGTTCACCAAGATCCTGAACGACCCGTCGAACCCGGAACACGTCCCCGGGGCGCGCGTCGTGGCCGGCTATCCCGGCGGCAGCGCGGACGTCGAGGACAGCCGCACGCGGATCGACCGTTTTACAGCCGAGTTAAAGGCGAAATACGGCGTCGAGATCGTGCCCGACATCCCGTCTCTGCTTTCCCGGGTGGACGCCGTTCTGCTCGAAAGCGTGGACGGCAGGCGGCATCTGGAGCAGGTGCGACCCGTCTTCGCCGCCCGAAAACGGGTGTTCATCGACAAGCCCCTGGCCTCGACTTACGCCGACGCCAAGGAGATTGCGCGGCTGGGGCGGGCGAGCGGCACGCCCTGGTTTTCCACGTCCAGCCTGCGCTACGCCGCGCCCATCCAGGGGCTGCACTCACCGGAAATTTTGGGAGCTTTCGCCTGGGGACCCGCGCCCTACGAGCCCCACCACCAACTGGATCTTTCCTGGTACGGAATTCATGTAATCGAGATGCTGTACGCCGTGATGGGGACCGGTTGCGAGACGGTGAGCCGCACTTACACCGAGGGCGCCGACCTGGTGGTGGGCCGCTGGCGGGACGGCCGCATCGGCGTGATCCGCGGGGCGCGCCAGGGCAAGAGCCGCGGCGAATACGGCCTCGTCGCCCACACTTCAGCAGAAGTGCGAGAAACAGGTCCGATCAAAGGCGTGTTCTATTCCCAGTTGCTGTCAGAGGTGGTGAAGTTCTTCCAAACCGGGGTCCCTCCCGTGCCGGAGGAGGAGACCCTGGAGATTTTCGCCTTCCTGGACGCCGCCCAGCGCAGCAAAGAGGCAGGCGGATTACCGATGCGGTTGGAGCGTTAGGAAAAAGAGGGCGGATTAGTTCACCGAGACTAGTTCGGCGTGGCGGCGGCGCATGTTGCGCCGCTCCCGGCCGGCGGCCCGGTCGGCCAGCAGGTCGGCGATCTTGGTCAAGAGGGCGGGGACTTCCTGTGGTTCGATCAACAGACGGCCGGTCTTCGAGCCTTCACGCTTACTGGCAGCTTCGAGGCCCGAGGCAGTCAGATAAGCAGTCGCCGGCTTGTACTCCTGCGCCCGGGCGTGATCGACCACGCGCCGGCACTCGCTCCGCGTATCGGCATGCAAGCCGCAGAGCACCAGGGCGTATTCGTCATGTTCCAGCTTGTCCATGGCTTCGGGAGCAGAGGCGGCGGAATCCACCGCATAGCCGCTGGCTTCCAGAACCGCCTGGAGCGTCAGCCTAGCGGCGACGTCACCCTCGACCAGCAGCACCCGTGCTACCTCCAGCCCAGGCGCCCGGTCCCGCAAACCGGCTTTTTGCCTGACCGCCATCCCAATTACCTTTTCTGTGACTTTAATTCTACCCCAGTTTCCCTAGGGTTACGAGCAAAAATTGGCCGCCTGTCTTCCGACAAAAGTAGTGGAACTTACAATTTGCTCCCGAATACCCGCTGGAAGATTTGATCCACGTGCCGGAGCTGCCTCTCAACCGCAAATACCTCATCTAACTCCTTATTACTCAACACATTACTGATATCGGCATCTTTCTCAGCAAGCTCCCGGAAGCTTTCGCCCGTTTCCCAGGCTCGCATGGCGTTCCGCTGCACCCATCGGTACGCCGTCTCCCGTAACACCCCCTTAGCGGCTAAATCCAGCAGCAACTGTCCCGAAAAGACCAATCCCCGGGTCATTTCCAGGTTCCGGACCATCCGCTCCGGATAGACCAGGAGGGTGCGGACTATTTCCGTCGTTCGCGCCAACAGGTAGTCGACCAAAATAGTGGAATCCGGTAGAATGACGCGCTCCACCGAGGAATGGGAAATGTCCCGCTCGTGCCACAGCGCAATGTTTTCATAGGCAGCGGTCATATTGGCCCGCACCACCCGGGCCAGC
>JACQDG010000485.1 GCA_016201185.1 Acidobacteriota bacterium
ACTGATAGCGGTCCTCGGGGTCCTTGGCCAGGCAGGCTCGAACCACCCGGTCGAGCGCTGCCGGCGCCACGGGCGACACGGCCGAGACTGGCGCGGGATCGGTGTGCATGATGGCCGCGATCAGGCTCGCCTGGCTCTTCGCCGCAAACGCCTTCTGGCCCGTGACCATCTCGTAGAGCACCGCGCCGAACGCGAAAATGTCGGTGCGCGCGTCCGCCTCTTTGCCCTCGAGCTGCTCCGGGGCCATGTACTGAATGGTGACGAGTATCGTCCCTTTCTGGGTCAGGTCGCCGCTACGCGGTGTGAGCGCCGTGAGTGTCTCGGCGGCCACCGGCCCCGCGCCTCCCACCGCCAGCTTCGCCAGGCCGAAATCGAGCAGCTTGGCGCCGGATTTGGTCAGCATGATGTTGCCAGGCTTCAGGTCCCGGTGAAAAACGCCCTGGCGATGCGCCAGGGCCAGGGCGTCCGCCATCTCGATGGCATACCGCAACCCGTCAGCCGCGGGCATCGGGCCCTTGGACAGGCGGGAGGCCAAAGTCTCGCCTTCCAGGTACTCCATCACCAGGAAGTCGATGCCATCCTGCCGGCCGATGTCGTACAGGGTGCAGATATGGGGGTGGTTCAGGCTGGAGACGGCCCGGGCTTCGCGCTCAAACCGCTGGCGCAGTTCCGGGTTATCGGCCAAGTGGGCCGGCAGCACTTTGATGGCGACCGTGCGGTCGAGCCGCGTGTCCTTGGCGCGGTAGACTTCCCCCATTCCGCCGGCGCCAATGGGCGCCAGAATCTCGTAAGGACCGAGCCGAGTGCCGGCAGTTAGGGGCATGTGAAGTCATTATAGAATCAGCAGAGCAGGGCGCCAAATGGTGTCCGTTGGTGTTGCTTGCAACGGGGGGAGTCGAATTGCAGATCTAAAGGCTGACCATGTCATCGCTTACCCCTCCAAGGCATGCCCCATTCGCTGAACTCAGCAACTCAACGATAATCCAGACTAGTACCGCCAGCTCTTCACGTCCGCCCCCGGCGGGGCGGTCTTCAACATGCGCTCAGCCATCACGGGCATGAAACGCTGGTTGATGGTCAGCCGCGCGATGCGGACGGGCACGGAAGGGTCGCCCGAGTAGCAGTGCGGGTGGCCGGGGCCGTATTCAAAGCTGCCGGCGTAGTAAGGCCCGCGGTCGGGCTCTTTAGTGCTTTCCAGAAACTTTTCCAGGTGGCGCACGGCCACTTCCAGAAAGAACGTGTCCATGTCGCCGACCTTGACCTGGATCTTGCCGATCAGCTTGGGCCCCAGGGTCTTCCAGTCCCGCTCCAGGATGTAGCGCAGGTCGTAGTGCTCCTTCCAATATTCGGCCACCTGGCGGTCGATCGCGCCGGTCAACTTGTCGTATATCGGCTTGGGGTACCCGTCCTCGCCGGCCGGGCTGTAGACGGCCTGCCATATGTCGAGTTGCTCGGTAGAGCGTCCTTTGGTCCCCAGCACCAGCTCGAAGCGGCTCTGGTCCTCCATGGTTGCGGTGACTTGCTCTCCGGCGTCGCGGCTGGCCGGCCGGGGAGCCTGTTTCCACGGGGCGTTAGGAAAGAAAGCGTTGCGGTCTTCGTAGATATTCACTAACTGGTATCCACGGAAATCCACCGGGTCGGGGCAATCGCACCAGGCGCCGTTGTAGAAATCGGGATAGAAGACCTGCTGGGCAAGCGTCTCCCAGCCGCCGGTGGAGCCGCCGTAAAGGACCCGGGCCCACGGCTCCCCGATGGCCCGGAACTTCTTTTCCACATACGGGTACAGTTCCTGGGTCAGCGCGTCGCCATAAGGGCCCAGATTGGCCGAGTTCACGGCGTAGGAGTCGTCGTAATAGGGGTTGGCGTGCTGGGTGACCACGATCAGCATGCGGGGCAGACGGCCCGAAGTCCAGTCCTGGTAGAACTTGTAGCTGTACTCGGCCACGGTCCGGTCATACCCGGTCAGGTCCGCCGTGGGCGGCGTTTCGCGGAAGCCGACAGGAGTGGCGAAGCTCGCGGTAAAGTGGCCCTGGTAATACATAACGGGATAGCGGGCCTCGGGGTGCTCGTCGAAGCCTTCCGGCAGCAGCACCACGGCTCCGAGATACATGGACCGTCCCCAGAACCGGGAGAGAAGCTGGCTCTGGAAGCGGAGATGCTTGATGTACTTCGTGTCCTTCGGCGGCTCGATCGGCGGGACGACCTTTGTGAGCTCGACGCGCACCACGCCGCCGCGGGACGGATCGATCCGCACTTTTCTTGGCTCGCTGTAGAGGTTGCCCGGCGACCGGTTCCAGTGCTGCCCCTCGCCTGCATCCATGTGGAGTTTCACGGTGTGTCCGTCGGACCGGTGGAAAGTCTCATAGACATTGATAAGACCTTGGATGGAATACTCCCCGGCCGGGATCTCGTCGAGCGAGCGGCGGGGATAGCCGAGCGTGGTTCGGTCAAAGACCACGGCCTGGCCGGGCGCAAGAGCCTCCGCATCGACGCCGAAAATCTGCTGGGAGTTCAGGCCCATGTTGATCTGGAAGCGCGGCTCCTGGGCAGGATCGCTGGAGAACATCAGCAGCACGCGGCCGTCCACCGGCTGCGATCGGGTCGAGGCCGGAAACGAGATCTCGAACCGCAGCGAAGAAGTGGCGGCCGGGGATTTGCGGATGGAAGCAATTCCCAGCAACAGAGCAATGCCAACAGTCAAAGCAAAGAAGGCTTTCCCCGCGCGAGTCATGTGCATTTTCATGGCGTCAGTCTAGCAAAATCTCGGAAGTCGGCCTGCTGCTGAGCATCCCGATAGCCCTGCTCGATCCACCGCTGCACATTGCTAGCATCCCAGCGGAGCAAGTCCCGCAGGCTTCCCAAGGGCTGGCGGGACGCAATCACCCGGACTTTCACTCTCGGCGGCGGCGTTTCTTCTTTCTCGCCCCGGAGCAACCGCCGCGTCCGGATGGCCGCATTGAGAAGCCCCCGCGCGGGCCGTGACGGCGGGGCCGCCAGCAAATCCACCGCGATAATCTCGGTGGCTCCCGCTTCCACCGCCGGCCCGATCGGCAGGCGGCAAAAGACTCCTCCATCCCAGTACCAACGCCCCTCGATGCGCACCGCCGGGAAAACCACGGGAATGGCGCAGGAGGCAAGCAAATGCTGCGCCGTAACGTTCTCTCCGGCCACAACCCGAATGGCCGTGCCGGGCAATTCGGTGAGTGTCACCAGCAACCGCAACCCGGGCGAAGCCTGCGGGAGGGTTTCCAGAAGCTTGCGGATGCGCGCCTCGAGCGGCCGGCTCGCCAGCAATCCCCAACCTCTCGGCGGCCAGTTCCATCGAAACACGTCGGAGGCCGGGTCGCGCCACCATTGTTGCAACTGTGCGCCGGTCGCCCCTCGCGACACCGCAGTTGCATTGATGGCGCCGATCGAGGCCCCGGCGACAATATCCGGCCGGAACCCGCGCTCCTCCAGCGCCTGCCATACGCCCGCCTGGTAGGCCCCGAACGCGCCGCCCGCTGAGAAGATGAGCGCTTTCACAACTTCCTTTATACTGTCTCTATGTCGGAGCCGTCTTCCGCTCCCGAGCAGGTCGGCCTGGTAGTAGAGGTGCGCAACGGCCCGGGCGTGCTGCATTCCCTCACCGGAGTCATCTTTCGCTATGGCGGCGACATCACCTCGGTTGCCATACTCGACAGCGACAAGCCCATCGCCTCGGTCTTCTTCGAGATCGCCGGCGTGGACGCGGTGGCCAAGATCGAAGAAGAGATGCGCGGCCTGGAGGCGGTGATCGGCGTCGCGCGCACGAACACCTTGCAGAAAGTCTATGGTAAGCGGCTCATCATCATAGGCGGCGGGGCGCAGGTCGGCCAGGTCGCCATTGGGGCCATTTCGGAGGCCGATCGGCACAACATTCGCGGCGAGCGCATTTCGGTGGATACCATACCCCTGGTCGGCGAAAGGGCCCTCGCCGACGCCGTACGCGCCGTGGTTCGGCTGCCCCGCGCCAAGGCTCTGGTACTGGCCGGCTCGCTCATGGGCGGCGAAATCGAAGCGGCCGTCCGCGAAGTCCGCCAAAAAGGCCTGCTGGTGATCTCGCTCAACATGGCCGGCTCCGTTCCTGACGCCGCCGACCTGGTGGTCACCGACCCGGTGCAGGCCGGCGTCATGGCCGTCATGGCCATCGCTGACACGGCCACCTTCAACGTCGCCCGCCTGAAGACGCGGATGTTCTGACGTTCCGGCCTCCCACCTTCGACATACGACTGTCGGCGTACGACAATTCCCCTGCCTCTCTTTACGGCGCTTTCCCGGTATTGGCCGGCGCGACCATCAGTCATACTGAAAGGTTGTTGGGCCACTGGACTCGACGAGGATCTCCCTATGAGCACTGTTTCTGCGACCGCCCTAACTCTGGACCTGGAAGAAGATCCTTTTGTTCCTCCCGTTCCGCAGACCATCGAGCAGGCCGGCCTTTCTCCTTCCCAGGTCGAACAACTGATCCTGAAGATTCTTTACTTCGGCGACGATATCGTGGGCCGGGATCTGGCCGGCGCCCTGGGCCTGAAATTCAGCCTGATCGACGGCATCCTGGAGTTCCTGAAGCGCCACCACCTGGTCGAAGTGAAGCGCTCCTCGGGATTCGGCAACGTCTCAGGTGTTTTCGCGCTTTCTGAGGCAGGCCGGGACCGCGCCCGCGAGTTTCTCGAGGTGAATCAGTACTCCGGCTCCGCCCCTGTACCTATTGATCAGTACACAAGCGCCGCGCGGGCCCAGCGCTCCAAAGAGGGCTGGCTCAACAAGGACAATCTGGCCGCGGCTTGCCAGCACATGGTCGTCGACGAGCTGAACTTCAATAAGATCGGCCCGGCCGTGAACAACGGCAAGTCCTTCCTGATTTACGGCCTGCCCGGCAACGGCAAGACTTACCTGGCCGAAGCTTTGGTCAACCTGGCGCGGTCCTACATTTACGTGCCTTACGCCGTCGAGTACCAGGGCTCGATCATCCAGATGTTCGATCCGGTCTATCACAAGCGCGTCGAAGAAAACGGCGATACCCACTCCACGCTCGCCTTTGAGCCGCAATACGACGGCCGCTGGGTCCGCTGCCGCCGGCCCTTCATTGTCACCGGCGGTGAGCTGACCCTGGAAATGCTGGATTTGAGCTACAACCCCTCGGCCAAGGTTTACGACGCCCCGTTCCAAATCAAGGCCAACAACGGCATTTACCTGATCGACGACTTCGGCCGCCAAAAAGTGAGTCCCGCGGCCCTGCTGAATCGCTGGATCATTCCCATGGACCGGCGTGTCGACTACCTGACGTTTCAGACCGGCGGCAAGGTGGCGGTTCCCTTCGAGACCTTCCTGATCTTCT
>JACQDG010000492.1 GCA_016201185.1 Acidobacteriota bacterium
GGCGTCACGGGCCTGGAGCCACTGTGATAAAGATCTCCACCCATTGGCCGCGCCGTTCCCAGCGGGCGAGGCGGCGGAGGTGAAACTTCTCGATCCATTTCTCCCGCGCAACCTGCGGCCGGTAGCCGAAATGCCGCTCGAGCAGATGCGCCACCGGAGGCCAGTTCTGCCAGCCCCATTCCGGCTCCCAGCTCCGCGAGTAGAGGACGAGCAGGTCAACCCGGGATGGATCCAGGGAGCTCCAGGCGCCAAGCTGAAAATCTTCGATGGGGTTGACGCGCAACGGTCGGGTCACGTAGCCGCACAGAGGATTCGACAACGCGCCGGTCAAGGGCCAGGCGGTGGTTATCGTGCGGTCCGGGTAGTGCTGCGACAGCCAGGCCGCGGCCTGCTGCTGCAGGCGGATGAAATCCGTCACCGCCAGGTTGTCCTCGTAGCCGAAGGGGTAAGGCGGGTTCCACCAGTTGGAAACGGCCAGGCCGGCGAGCATCACGGCAAAAAAGGCAGCCCGGAGCCGGGGCCGCAAGGAATCCAGGGCGGCCGCCGCGGCAGTGTAGAACAACGCCAGCGCAGGCAGGAGGTAGCGGAGAAGAACGGCGCCTCCGACCACGCTGTGCAACCCCAGGTAAGCCGCCACAACCGTGGCGGGCACGCGCCACCTCGGATCCTGGAAAGCTCTGCCCGTCCGCCAAGCCCAGACGATCAGAGCGGTCGCCGCCCAGTGGAAATTGCTAAGACCCAGTTGATAGACACGCCGCAGCAGCACCGCAAGAATCCGCACCGGGTTCAGGGCGTGGCCCAGGTTGTAACGCTCGAATTCGGGGTTCCCGCCCCAATAGCCGGTCGTAGAGCGCAACAGAATCAGCCAGGCCGCCAGCGCCGCGCAGGGCAGCAGCAACACTGCCAGCGATTTTCGCTCCCGGCGGGCGAAGAGGAACAGCACCACGGGCACAATGATTCCCGTTTCCTTGGTGAGGACCAAGGCTGTGGCTGCCGCCGCGCACAGCCACCACCGGTCTTCCAGGAACCAGTAGAGGGCAAGCAAGACCCAGAAGGCGGCGGCCAGATCCAGATGCGCCAGCATGCTCTGGGCCACGAAAGGCGGCGAAACGGCCAGCAGCACGGCTGCGGCCCAGGCGGCCCCTGCACCGGCCAGTTTGCGCGCCAGCAAAAAGGCGGCGGTTATTGTGGCAGCTCCCAGCACGAGCATCGCCACGCGCGTCACGGGAACCGAGAAACCGAATATCTTCCAGGCCACCGCCAGATAAGCCATCAACAGGGGCGGATGAATGTTAGGCAAGGTTGACTGGGGAACGAGAGCGCCCGAGACCAGAAGGTCGTGCGCCGCCGGAATGAACTGCCCCAACTCGTCCCAATGATAGGGAAGCTTCAGGAAAGCAAGGTGCGTGAGGAGCAGGAAAACCAGCGAGGCGGCGAAACAGACCAATGGCGCGAGCGCGCCACCGCGCCCTGCGGTCGGGTCACTGTACGGCGCCCGTGGCGCCCCTCGGGTCCAGTTTGATTTCGCCAAAAGTGCTCTCGTACTGGGAGATGTTTTGTTGCAGCACGTTGAACAGGGCCTTAGCCTGCTGGGGGCTGAGGTAGACGCCCTGGAAGCTCTCGATATTCACCACCTCGGGCTGGGTCTGGCTCACCAGGCCGAATTCCAGAAAGAAATCCCACAGATTCACGCGCATCTGCACGCTGTTGGCGTAGTTCTCGCGGAAGTCGGGCCGGCGGACGACGTTTACCTTGACGGGTTGCGGAGGAGTCATGCGCACTATGCTGACGCAGGAAGCGGGCGGCGTCAACCGGCGGTCCTGGCGCCGCATCGAGGGGAACCGCTGGGTCAGGAGCCGGCTCGCTGGTCGAGCGCTTTGCGGACCGCGTCCAACACGCCGTTGATGAACTGCACGGACTCGTCGCCGGAGAAGCGCCGGGCGATCTCCAAAGCTTCGTCGATCACCACGGGGGGAGGGGTTTGCCGTTCCAGGAGCTCGTAGACAGCCAGGCGCAGGATGTTGCGGTCCACGGCCGACATGCGCTCCAGGCGCCAATGCTCGGCATGGGCGGAAATCAGGGCGTCCGCTTCGGCCACGCGATCGACCGCTCCGCACAGCAGGCGGTTGGCGAACTCATCCACGGGCCGGACGGGCAATTCCTCGCCGGGAACTTCTCCGGACAGCAAATCCCCCCAAAAGCCGGCGATCACTTTTTCGGGCGGCTGGCGGGTCTGATCCCAGAGGAACAGCATCTGCAGGGCGCGCTCGCGGGATTCATGGCGCGAGGCCATATTACTTCCGCTTTCGTCCCCGCAGTTGCTTCATCAGGCTGGCCATCTCGATGGCGTTCAGGGCCGCTTCGAATCCCTTGTTCCCGCCTTTCGCCCCGGCCCGATCAATCGCCTGCTCGAGGGTGTTGCAGGTGAGGACGCCGAAGATCGTCGGGACGCCGGTTTCCATCGCGGCCTGGGCGACGCCTTTGGATGCTTCTTCCGCGACATAGTCGTAGTGGGTGGTATCACCGCGGATCACCGCCCCCAGGCAGATCACCGCGTCGTAACGGCCGCGCGCGCCGAGCTCCCGGGCCACCAGCGGAATTTCCCGCGAGCCGGGCACGCGGACCACCTCGATCGCCTCCCGGGCGCAGCCGGTGCGCAGCAGCCCATCGATAGCGCCGGCCAGCAGCCGCTCGCTGATGAAGCTGTTGAAGCGGCTCACCACGATGGCGAACTTCAAACCCTGGGCCGTCAGCTTGCCTTCCAGAGCGGGAATGGGCTCATCCATAATCTTTGTCCTCACCGGCCGCGGAAGGCGGCTTTGCGTTTCTCGACAAAGGCCCGCGTGCCTTCTTTCATGTCCTGGGTGGCGCAACAAAGGCCGAACTGGCCGGCCTCGAACGCCATGGCCTCATCGAGCGGCATCTCCAGGCCCTTGTTCACCGCCTCCAAACAAA
>JACQDG010000486.1 GCA_016201185.1 Acidobacteriota bacterium
CCGCTCGAGCGTGCCTGGGCTTTGGGAAATAGCAAGAACAAGGGCTTGGAGACGCGCTCTTATTGCTTCGTGCTTGACCACGGGCTGAGCGCGGCGGGAGTGTGGCTGAAGGCCATCGCCGCGCCCGTGACCGCCCCCGCCACAGTGATTCTGAACGACAAGGGCAAGAAAGCCGCCGCCGCGGAGGTTTCCGACCGGGTAAATCGCGGCGAGCAGGTGCTGGCGGTCGATCTGTTGTTCACCGGAGACGGGGCGCCGCAGAAGCCTGGGCCTTCGGACTACACGCAGATGCTGGCCTCGGTCGGGGAGCGGCCGCTGGGAATGGAGGCGGCGCAGTTGGTCGGGCTGGCAAGGTGGCTGAGCAAGATTTCCGGCGGCAGGCAAGTTCGGCTGGAGACGACAGGAATCCGCAGCCAGGTTGCGGCGAGGGTGGCGGCGGCGCTGGAGCCGGGACTGTTTTCTGCTGTCGTAGTTCGCGACGGCATGCCGTCCCTGCGCCATCTGCTGGATGCGCCCGTGGAATACCAGGACGCTCCGGACCTGTTCTGCCTGGACCTGTTCAAAGAGTTCGACCTGGATCGCCTGGCGGAAATGGCGATGCCGGGGGGGAGAGAGAGTCGATGAGACGGCCGATCGCGGCCGCCGGTTTTTTCTCCTTGTGGCCCTGTTTCTGGAACAAGACCGTTGATCGTTGACCGGTTGATCGCTTCTGTCCTATAAAGGTTCCATGATCGCAGAGTCGGGTTGCACCATCCGTGTCGCAGCGCTGGCCGTCCTGATGGCTGTCGCCGGGCGCGCCGAGCAGAAGGTCGACTTTGCCCGGGACGTCGAGCCCCTCCTGTTCGCGCGGTGCGCCGGCTGCCACATGGGGGATAAGCGTGAGGGCGGCCTGTCGCTCCACACTCACGCCGACATCCTGAAGGGCGGCAGGAACGGCCCGGCGGTAGTTCCCGGCTCGAGCAAAGACAGCCTGCTCATCCAGCATGTCACCGGCTTCACACCTCCGGTCATGCCGTTCGGCGGGCCGCCGCTGAGCGATCGGGAGATCAACCTCCTGCGGGATTGGGTCGACCAGGGGGCCTCGGGGGTTGATAAGAGCGCGGCGCCCCAGGCCGCGTCGCGTCTTGCGCCGCGCCGGCCGGAGGTCCCGGCGGCGCAGTTCGCCGACCCTATCGACAGTTTTGTGCAAGCCTATCTGCGCCGGCACGACATGGAAATGCCGCAGCCGGTTTTGGATGGGGTCTTCCTGCGCCGCGCCTACCTGGATTTGTGGGGCTTGCCGCCTACGATCGAGGAACGGGACGAGTTTCTGCACGACCGTAATCCGGACAAACGGGAGCGCTTGATCAACCGCCTGCTGTCCCACAAGAAGAACTACGCCGAGCACTGGATCAGCTACTGGAACGACCTGCTGCGCAACGACGAAGGAGTGATCTACCACGGCGCCCGGCAGTCGATCACACCCTGGCTGCTCAAAGCGCTCGAGGAGAACCTGCCCTACGACCGTTTTGTGACAGCGCTGCTCGATCCCCTGGGGCCGGACGACCCGGCAGGCTTTTTGATCGGCGTCAACTGGCGCGGCACGGTCAGCGCCAGCCAGACGCCCGTCATGCAGGCGGCCCAGAACAGCGCGCAGGTCTTTCTGGGCGTGAACCTAAAGTGCAACTCCTGCCACGACAGCTTCATCAGCCGCTGGAAGCTGAAGGATGCCTACGGCATGGCCGCGCTGTTCTCCGAGGAAGAGCTCGAGATGTATCGATGCGACGTGAAGACCGGCCAGAATGCGACCCCCAAGTTCCTCTTTCCGGAGCTGGGCCGCGTTGTGCCGAACGCCACACCTGCTGAGCGGCGGGCGACCGCCGCGCGCCTGTTCACCACGCCCGAAAACGGCCGCTTTGCCCGCACCCTTGTGAACCGTTACTGGAAGCGGCTTCTGGGCCGTGGCCTGGTCGAGCCGGTGGACGATATGGACGGCGAAGGCTGGGATTCGGACCTGCTCGATTGGCTGGCCGCCGACTTTGTCGAGCATCAGTACGACCTGAAGTTTCTGTTGCGCCGGATCATGACGTCCCAGGCCTACCAGCTTCCAGCGGTGCGCCTGGCCGCCAAGGAAGACAAAGGCTACACCTTCCGCGGGCCGGTCTATCGCCGGCTGACGGCCGAGCAGTTTGTGGATTCCATCTCCTCGATCACCGGGGAGTGGCGGGTGCTGGAGCCGGAGAAGGCGGGCGTGGGAGCTTACAGCCGCGAATGGCGGCTCAAATCGACCGCGCTTACGCGGGCGCTGGGCCGGCCGATCCGGGACCAGGTATTCACGGAACGGAACCAGGACCCCACTACCCTGCAAGCGCTGGAGCTCGTCAATGGCGAGACTCTGGCCCGCCTTTTGCGTCGCGGCGCGCAGAGGATGCTCGGCGAGATGAAGCCCCCGCCAGCCAATCTTTTCGACAGCGGCATCGTCCGCGCGGAAATGGTTCCGGTGGACATCGACATTACAGGCGCCCGGGAGCTGCGGCTGCTGATCGAAGACGCCGATTCCTACGACCGGAACCGCGTCATCGCCGGCTGGGCGAATGCCGAGCTGGAGGGGCCGAGCGGCGTAACCCGGCTGGTCGAGCGGGCGGTCAAACCGAAGGTTGAGAAAAGGCCGCTGCGTATTAACAAGGAAGATTTCCCCGAGGCCGTTGTCGCTCCCGTGCCGGCGGAGATCATTTATGATATCGCGGGCAAAGGATACACGCGGTTTCGGGCCGTGGCCGGCGTGGATGAGAGCTGCCTGCAAAATGACATCAGCCCAAGAATCCGGTTTTTCGTTTTCACCGGGGAGCCGGATCGCGAGCACCTGGTCCGGCTGGCAGCCGAGGGTGCTGGGACTGGGGCGCCGGATAAAGACACGGACAGCCTGATCACACGGATTTACCGGCAGGCTCTGGGGCGTGATCCCGGTCCGGAAGAGAAGCGGGTGGCGCAGGAATTTCTGGGCGTCTCCGGCGCCGCAGCGGAAATTTCTGCCAAAGGGCTCGAAGATCTACTGTGGAGTGTTTTTCTTTCCCCCGAATTTCAGTATATTAATTGAGGTAATGGACATGGAAAACCTGGCCAAGGAACTGTTCGCAGGGCTCAGCCGGCGGCACTTCTTGCGCACTTCCGCGGGGGCCACATTGGCAGCGGTTGCGGGCGGAGAGCCGCGGCTCCTGTTTTCCAAGGAAAAGATCGAGCCGAAGGCCGACACCCTGATTCTGTTATGGATGGCCGGCGGCATGGCGCAAACCGAAACCTTCGATCCGAAAGCCTACACGCCGTTTGAACGGGGCATGGAAAGCAAGCGCGTTCTGAGCACCTTCCCGAGCATCGATACGGTGGTCGATAACATCAAGCTCTCGCAAGGCTTTGAGAGAATCGCCCAGGTGATGGACCGGGCCACGCTCATCCGTAGCCACCGGGTGGGGGACCTCGGCTTCATCCTGCATTCCCGCCATCAGTATCATTGGCATACCGGCTACGCGCCGCCGCTGTCGGTGGCCGCCCCTCACATGGGGGCCGTGATCGCGCGGACGCAGGGGCCGAAGAACCCCGACATTCCGGCTTTCATCGACATCGGACAGAACCTGGAGATCGGCGCCGAAAGCGACGCTGTCAAGGCCTTCCACACGGCGGGATTCCTGGGCACGGAGTACGGACCGTTTCTGATTGCCGACCCGAGCGTGGCCGCTGCCAGCGTCCAGCCGTCGGCCGAAATGGGCGCGCAGCGCTTCCGCGAGCGATATGGGCGATATCGCCGGCTGGTCGAAGCGAACCCGATTCTCAAGTACGGCAGCGACTACCAGCAGGAATCGCTGTTGCGTTCCGTGGAGAACGCTCACCGGCTGCTCACCTCGCCGGCCGCCAAGGCGTTCGACCTGACGCTCGAGCCGAAGAAGAGCTATGACATTTACAACACGAGCCGTTTCGGGCGGGGCTGCTTGCTGGCGCGCCGGCTCACGGAGGCCGGGGCCCGCTTCGTCGAGGTTACTACCGAGTACATCCCGTTCCGTTACTGGGACACGCACGAGAACGGCCACGAGCGGACCATCGGCCTCAAGCAGACGATCGACGCCCCGGTGTCGCAACTGGTCCTGGACCTGGAAGAGCGCGGCCTGCTCAACCGTACCCTGATCGTGCTGGCCAGTGAATTCGGGCGGGACATGATGGTGGAGGGCAAGCCCGACAAGCGGGTGAAGGACCAGGTGACCAACCAGCCCGACATCATGACCGAGCCCAAGCACTACGGCATGCACCGCCACTTTACCGAAGCCTGCGGCGTGCTGCTCTTCGGCGGCGGATTCAAGAAGGGATTCCTGTACGGCAAGACGGCCGACGAGCGGCCGTGCAAGATCGTTGAGAACCCGGTGACGATCGAGGACCTCCACGCCACCATCTACCACGCCATGGGCATTCCGCCCGACCTGGCTTACGAAGTGGAGAAGCGGCCGTTCCACGTGACCAAGGACGGGAAGGGGAAGCCCGTTCTGGAACTGTTCGCCTGAGCGTTTTCTAGGTAGAGCTAAGCCTTAGAGCTGATCGGGACTTGCGTTCCAACCGCAATGCGGGCGGCGGCGAGTTGGGCCGTGCGAACGCAGTCGGGGATGCCGATGCCGAGGTAGGCGTTGCCGGCCAGGTGTAAGCCGGGAAGGGAAACCAGGCGGGCGTTGATCTGTTGCAGGCGGCGCTCGTGGCCCACCGTGTACTGCGCCATGGCGCGGGGCCAGCGCTGCACGCGGGAAAACAAAGGCTCTTCGTTTACACCCATCAGCCGAGAAAGCTCTTCCCGCACCGCGGCCACAAAAGATTCGTCGGAGCGGGCGAGCATGCCTTCGTCCTGTCCGGCCCCCACGAAGCAACGCAGCAGAACGCGGTTCTCCGATACGCGGTGCGGGAACTTCGTGCCGACCCAGGTACAGGCGGTTAGCAGGCGGCGCTCCACTTGCGGGACCAGGAAGCCGAAGCCGTTCAGGGGACGCCGAAAGCCGGCACGGTCGTAGCCCAGGGCCACCGTGATCGAGGAGTGGTAGCGAATGCCGGAGAGCAGATCGGCCAGCGATTCATCGAGGCTCCGCAACAAGGCGCCGGCGACGTGGGCGGGCGTGGCGAGCACAACCTGGTCGGCTTCCAGAGTTTCTCCGCCGGCGTAAAGACGATAACCGGAGTTCGCAGCCTCCATCCGCTTTACGGCCGCCGGCACGATCCTCACCTGCGCGTTGATGGCTGTTTCCAGGGCCTCGACCAACTGTTGCATGCCGCCCTTCAGGCTCAGGAAAAGCGCGGAGGACGAATTGGAGGAGGGCCGCATCCGCGCGGCCAGCACGCCGCGCGTCACGCTGCCGTAGCGCCGCTCGAGGTCGACAAAGCGGGGCAGGACGCTCGCCACGCTCAGATCCGCCGCGTCGCCGCCATAGATGCCTGCAAGCAGCGGCTCGGCCAGATAGCGGACGGCCTCCTCGCCGTAGTGGTCGCGCACGAAATCGGCCACGGACCGGTCCGGAGCGTCCGGCAAGGGCCGGCGGAGAAGCTCGAGGGCCATGCGGCACTTCGCAGGGAAGCCGAGAAGCCGGGTCATTGCCAAGGGCCAGATCGCGGTGGGGACCATTAGATACAAGCCGTCGGGCAGGGGAACCAGGCGGCCGCGCCGCAGCACGTAAGTCTTGCGCAGATGATCGTTGGAGCCGATGACGTCGTGTTCCAGGCCGAGCTCGCGGATCAGCTCGAGGGCCCAAGGCTTCTGGGCGATAAAGCTGTCCGGCCCGCCCTCCACCACGCAGCCATCGACCGTCTCCGTGCGGATGACGCCGCCCAGCCGCGGAGCCGGCTCGAGCAGCGTGCACGCGTGGCCGGCGCGGGAAAGGTAGTACGCGGCCGAAAGACCCGTGATCCCGCCCCCGACGATGGCTACACGGGACATGAGAGCCTTTCCCGCGCCACCTCCGCCAGGGCGCGAATGAACAGCGGCGAGTCGTTCAGAGACTCGGGCCGGCGCAGCGTGATGCCGCGCCCGGCGGCGTAGTTTCGGAACAGGATGTCCACGTCGTAGAGGATCTCGACGTGGTCCGAGACAAAGCCGATGGGCGCCAGGACGATTTCCTTCAGGCCCTCCTGCTGATAGGCGTCGAGGCGGGATTCCACGGTCGGCCCGAGCCATTTCTCCTCGGTCATGCCCTGGCTTTGGTAGGCGAAGTCCCAGCGGGCAAGCCGCACATCAGCAGCGACGGCCTCAGCGGTGGCGCGCGCCTCGGCGTCGTAGCGGTCGCCCGAAGCCAGCACCTTTTCCGGCAGGCTGTGAGCGGTGAAGAGCACGGGGAGTGAGCGGCCGTTGAGTACGGCACGGAGGCGCTCGGCAAAGGCGGCGACGAGCAGCGGGTGGCGGTGGAAGCTCTCCACCCAGGAGATCTCGATCGGCGCGCCCGTCTCGACCAGTGCTTCCCGCGTCCTTCGGAAATAGAAGCCCACGCTCATATTGGAATACTGCGGCGCCATGCAGATGGCCACAGCGTGGGTAATACCCTGGGCGGCCATCCGCTCGATGGCCTCGCGAATGTAAGGCGTCCAGTTGCGCATACCGACGTAAACAGGCACACCGAGCAGCGTTTCCAAAGCCCGGGCCTGGCGCTCGGTGAGCTCTCGCAGCGGCGAGCGGCCGCCGATCAGGGCGTAGCGCCGGCGGATCTCTTCCACAACCGGCGGCAGGAGCGGCCGGCCGCCGCGGACGTTGAGCAGATACTGGTCGATCTGGTCCAGGCTCTCGGGAGCGCCGTGCGCGAGCAGCAAGACGGCCTGCTTCATGGCTGCGCCTCGACGAGGCGAAACTCGCGCACCATCTCGACCACGGCTTTCACGTTCTCGACGGGCGTCTCGGGCAGAATTCCGTGACCCAGGTTGAAAATGTGCCCGGCCCGGCCGCCGGCCCGCCGCAGGATGTCGTGCACGCGCGCGCGCAATTCCCCAGGCGGCGCAAACAGGGCGACGGGATCGAGGTTGCCCTGCACGGCCGCGCGGTAGCGGATGGAGCGCCACACCCCGTCCAGATCCACCCGCCAATCTAACCCCAGGACATCCGCACGGGCTTTCTGGAGCATCGGATAATAAGCTCCCACGCCGGTGGCAAAGTGGATCACGGGAACGCCGGCGCGCCGGATCTGGCCGATGAGGGCGCGGGAATGCGGCAGGACGTAGCGCTCGTAATCGCCCGGCGAAAGCGTCCCGGCCCAACTGTCGAAGACCTGAATGGCCGCGGCCCCGGCATGGACCTGGCTCTTGGCATAAGCGGCCAGCACCAGGACCAGCTTGGCCATCAATTGCGTCCACAGGCTGGGATCGCCATACATGAGCCGCTTGGTGTGCAGGTAGTGGCGGGAGGCGCCTCCCTCGATTACGTAGCTGGCCAGAGTGAAAGGCGCGCCGACAAAACCGATGACCGGGATTTTGCTGTCAAGTTGCCGGCGGACGAGGCGGATCGCCTCAGCCACATAACCGAGGTCGCCGGTGTGATCGGCGCTGAGCGCGGCCACCTCGGCCACGGTGCGCACGGGATTGCGGATGACCGGCCCTTCGCCGGCAACAAACTCCAGCCGCAGCCCCATCGGCTCCACGGGCAGGAGCAGGTCGGCAAAAATGATGGCCGCGTCGACGCCCAGCTCCTGGACGGGCTGGAGGGTCACCTCCGCCGCCAGCTCCGGGCGCTTGCACATTTCGAGAAGAGAATGTTTTGCCCGCACGGCCCGGTAGGCCGGCATGTAGCGCCCTGCCTGCCGCATGAACCACACGGGGGTGCGCTCCGCCGGCTCGCGACGGCAAGCTTTTTCGAACAAGGATGGCACAACTCGAATATAACGGATTTCGAGGGGCCGAACTGGGCTGTTGACGGGGCCGGGTGCAGAGGCTGGCCGGGATTGGGTTTGTTTTGCAAAATTTAACGCTGAGGGGAGTCCTGCAACGGTTCTTAGCAGTTGCGGCAAGGTCTTTTGATGCAATAGGTTGAAGGCAAGTCTTAGAGAACTACTGGGAGTGTTGCCGGATTTTTGCGTGGGGGCCATAGGAGGCGGCAGGAGGCGAGTGAGCTCTTAGTGCTGATTCCAGGGAGGCACTACGCCACCTCATAGAGGAAAGGGGGGTAGCGTGTCAGCGGTGCTTGGGAGATCTTGCGGGCCGTGCAGTAGATCTGTTCGCCACGCAGCACGGTGGGGTATTTGAGTTCGCGCAGTAAATTCAGCACCCAGGTCTGTGCACGATACCCCGGTGCAGGCGTTGTGAACAGGCACTCGACTTCAAAGCCTGCACAGCGGAGCGCTTCTTCCAGCTCTGGTGGCGTGTACTCACGCATATGGCCGAATTCGGTATCCGCATACGGCCCTCGTGGATCGGCGTACTTGGAATAAAGTTGCGGATTGCCGCTCATTTCGAGCGCCCGCGCCACAGCAGTGGCGCTCGCCACGTTCGGCGTAGTCAGGATCAATACGCCATTGTCGTCCAGCACACGCCGGCACTCAAACAACAGGTGCATGGGATCGTGCAGCAGGTGCTCGAAAATCTCACAAGCAAGGACGCAATCGAAGCTGCCGTCGTCGTATGGGTATTGGTCTTTTTCGGCATCGAAGAGATCCACCAAGCACTGGAATACAATCTTGCCGTTGATAGTGGCCTGCTTGCGGTCCGAATGCCCGAGGGGGCCGTAGTAGGCGCCGCGGACCTCCTTGTAGCCAATGACGCATTGCAGCGCGGGCACCATGTGCAGGTACGTTCCCAGCTCGAGCGCCCGGCCAGTTCGCCGGGACGGGGGCGCCAGGCTGAGCGTCGTGATGATGCGATCCAGGTGGATTTCCAAATAGTTGCGCGCCCCCTCGTCCGGCAAGTCGAGGGCCCGCACGAATTCGCGGAGGCGCTGGTACGAGGGCATGGGGGGCCTTCGCTCAGGAGGCGGGGCCGCTGGCGACAGTGCCTGATAACCGCGCCAGAGAAAAGAGCGCAAAGTTTGCCGAAGCGACTGCACGTTATTCAGGAGACCACGGGACGAGCAAAGGTTCAAGTGCGGTACTCCTGCACCTATCGGTATCTTTCTGATCCAATCGATGAGGTGGCCGGTAAAAGCCAGTCCGAGTTCAAGCTGTTGTCAGGTTGCCGGCTTTTCTACAACAAAAACGACAAACGGCCACAACGGAATTCCGATATGTTTCCTGAGAATGATCTTGCAACCGGCTTGTTCCAACTTTTCGGACTAATCCGCTGAGAACGGTCAACTTTGGCCCAAGAATAAAGAACATAAACCGTCCAGAAGGAGGCGGAGGGTGTATACTTGCAGCCACTCAGGAGTCTAAAAACCGAAATCCTGCACAAGCCGACTAGGAGGTACGATGAGAAAGATCACAAAGAAGATGCTGTTGGCGGCGGCCGTCATAGGGCTGGCGGTGGCCATCTTGACCATAGTGGCGACGAATCCTTTCGGGCGCTTTTTGGCGAGCGTACGCGCCGATCCTGGAGACGAAGCCCACGCCCACCGCGACCATTCGCTTTTCTTCGACGGTTCCTCTCCTGCTGACAAGGCGATATATTGTGGCGTGCAAGAAGGTAAGGGATATACACTGCATATTAGTGGCACAGCGAGTGGCGCACCTGGAAGCTTCATCATCACCTTCAGGGATGGTGACGCGATGGGATTCAATGTACCGAATGGCAGCACCTATAGCACTACTCATGATCTAGGTGGCGTGCCAGGTGTGGATGACACCGTGAGAATTACCGCGACGGGAGGCGTCCACAGTATGATGGTCAGTGTTTTAGCCCAGGACGGCGCAAAGGATCCATTCGATGAGACGCTTGACGGCGCTCCGAAGGAGAAGGACAACTTCTGCACCCGGCTGGACGTCCTCGGTGGTGGCGAGGCTGGAAGGACTTCAGCTCAAGCGCTCGTCCCGTACGCGTTCCCGTAGGCCGCGGCCTCGGGTCGGTGCTTAACGGGGGCTCGGGTCGGACGGGAAACCGTCCGACTCGAGCCTGACTCTCTTCGCGCGAAGCGATTCCAGCTCAGTTTTCCCGCCCTAGCGTACCCAG
>JACQDG010000493.1 GCA_016201185.1 Acidobacteriota bacterium
CGAGCTCCTGGCCAATGTTCAGAAGCGGATTCACCTGGGGCTGGACCTGAAGGGCGGCTCCCACCTGGTGCTGCAAGTGCAGGTGCAGGACGCCGTGCGGGCCCAAGCCGACCAGACCATCGAGCGGCTGAAACTGGATCTGAACCGCCAGAACATCAATTTCGCTTCCATTGACCGCAACGACCCGCAGCGGATCGAGGATGCCGACACGATCGAAATCCGCGTCAAGGGGCTACCGGCGGAGCGCTCCAGCGATTTCAAGGCTCTGATCGACGACCGCTACCCGGAGTGGCTCTATTCCCCCGTGGACTCCTCCACGTGGCGGCTGACCCTGAAGCCGGCTGTGCTGAACCAGGTCAAGCTGGACACTGTGGAGCAGTCCCTTCGCACGATTGAGAACCGGATTAATGGATTGGGCCTCAGCGAGCCGACCATCCAGCGCTACGGCGGCGGAGACGACTACCGGATCCTGGTGGAACTGCCCGGCGTGGAGGACCCCGCGCGGGTGAAGGAAATCATGCAGACTACCGCGTTGCTGGAGATCAAGGAGGTTAGGGGCGGACCATTTTCCTCGGGCGACGCCGCTCTGGCTTCCTATGGCGGGGTTCTGCCGGAAAACAGCGAGGTGCTGAAGTTCGTTGAGCGTGGAGATACCGGCCAGGCTCCTGCAGAAAGCTGGTATGTATTGGGCCGCACGCCGAAGGTGACCGGTCGCGACCTACGCAACGCCCGCGAGGCGCAGGACACCACCACCCGGGGGTGGGAGACCGAGTTCTCGCTTTCGATAGAGGCCGGGCAGAGATTTGGCCGGTTCACTGAAGCCAATATCGGCAACAAGCTGGCTGTAGTACTGGACCGGCGGATCCGCAACGTGGCCACCATCCAGAACCGGATTGAGGATCAAGGTCGTATCACTCACATGCGCAGCCAGCAGGAGGCTAGCGACCTGGCTCTGGTACTACGGTCCGGCTCCTTGCCCGCCAGCATCCTGGTGCTTGAGGAGCGGACGGTGGGGCCATCCCTGGGCGCCGACTCCATCCACCAGGGCATCCTCAGCGGCATCGCCGGGCTTGCGGCCGTGGTCCTCTTCATGTTGGTCTATTACAAGGTGAGCGGGGTCAATGCGGTCCTGGCCCTGTTCCTGAACGTGATCATTCTGATGGCGGCTCTGGGCTACTTCGGCGCCACTCTGACCCTGCCGGGCATTGCCGGGGTCATCCTCACCATCGGCATGGCGGTTGACAGCAACGTACTGATTTTCGAGCGGATTCGCGAGGAGCTGCGCCACGGCAAGACCGTGGTGGCGGCCGTCGACGCCGGCTTCAGCAAGGCGTTCCTGACCATTATCGACACCCATGTGACCACAATAGTGTCAGCTGCCTTCCTGTTCCTGTTCGGAACCGGGCCGGTCAAGGGGTTTGCCGTGACCCTGACCATCGGCTTGCTCGCAAATTTATTTACGGCTGTGTTTGTCAGCCGGGTGATCTTCGACTACGTGCTGTCGCGAAAGCAACAGGTAACGGAACTGAGCATATAGGATGTCCGGAGGAAGGGCGCCCCGGGCTGCCATGGGGGCGGGAACTTTTTCGGAGAAACCGGTGTCTAGAATTTCGGAACCGGTGTAAAGTGTGTCTGCATGCAATTGCTGGCCAACACCAATTTTGACTTCCTCGGCAAGAAGCTGTTTTTTATAGGCCTTTCGCTGGTCCTCTCCATTTCCGGGATCATCAGCCTCATCGTCAAGGGCGGCCCGCGTTACGGCATCGACTTCCGGGGGGGGACCCTGGTGCAGGTGAAGTTTCTCCAGGCCCCGCCGCTGGACAAGATCCGGGCGGCCTTGCAACAGAGGGGATTGACTGGCAGCACGCTGCAGCCTTACGACCGGCCGGAGACCAACCAGGTTCTCATCGGGCTGCAGATCGCCGAGGAGCGGGAACTGGACCGCGACCGTAAGGCCATTCTCGAGGCTCTAAAGACGGCGCTGGGAGGGGATCCCAACAAGCTGGACTTCAATAACGCTTCGGCCACATCCTTGGCTGAGTTGCTCCGCTCCTCCCCGGCGCTGGCCCGTTCCTCGGCGACCCCGGAACAACTGGAGAAGCTCGCCCAGGTGATGCTTAGCTTCCGCGACAGCCCGCCCCGCTCCGGACTCATCAAAAATTTTGATGAATTGGCCTCCCTTCCCGGCGTGAATCCTGATATCATATCGGCGCTCAAAAACGAAGTGTCGCTGGGGCCTTTCTCGATCCGCAGCGTGGAGATCGTGGGCCCTAAGGTAGGCAAGGACCTGCAGAGGCAGGCCATTCTGGCCACCCTGTATGCTCTGGGGGGGATGCTGGTCTACATTGCGTTTCGCTTTGAGTGGATTTACGGGGTGGCGGCGGTCGTGGCCGTGTTCCACGACACGATCATCACCGTCGGATTCTTCTCCTTGTTCAACAAGGAGATTTCCCTGACGGTCCTGGCTGCGCTGCTGACCCTGGTCGGGTATTCGATGAACGATACGATCGTCATTTTCGACCGTATCCGGGAGAACTTGAAGCTGATGCGGCGGACGGAACTGGAGCCGTTGATCAACACCAGCATTAATCAGACCTTGAGCCGGACGATCCTTACCTCCGGCCTCACCTTCCTCACCGTGCTATCGCTGTTTCTGTTCGGCGGGGAGGTGCTGAATGGGTTTTCTTTCGCCCTGGTGGTTGGTATTATCGTGGGAACCTATTCGTCGGTTTTTGTAGCCAGCCCCATTCTGATCTGGTGGCAAGGCGTGGCGGACAAGCGCAAAGCGGCCAGAGGGCCGGTCTTGGTGGAAAAGCCGGCCAACCGGCGCCGGGTTGCCGGGAGATAATTGGGGAGATAGAGGGAGGGCTTCCTTATGTTTGAACAGAGTTTGCTTGATGCGCAGGGGGTAAAGACGACGACCCGCTACACGGTTTTCTTTTCCTTCTTCGTTCAGTGTCTGATCATCGGGGTGGCAGTTCTGATCCCGTTGATCTACACCAACACGCTGCCGGCCCATCAGTTGATGTCGTATCTGGTGGCGCCGCCTCCGCCGCCGCCTCCGCCGCCGCCTCCGGCTGCGGTAATGAAGGCGCCGAAGATTACGCCCCGGGAGTTCGATTCCAGCAAGCTGATGCAGCCCAAGATAATTCCCAAGCAGGTGGCCATCATTAAGGAAGAAGACATGTCCGCCGCGGCGATTTCCGGAGTGGTGGGCGGTGTGCCGGGCGGGGTGCCAGGTGGGGCTGTGGGCGGGGTGATCGGAGGTATCCTCTCCTCGACCCCTGTAGCGCCGCCACCGCCTCCCAAGGTGGAGGCGCCCAAGGCGGCGCCCCAGCGGATCCGCGTGGGCGGGAACGTGCAAAAGGCCAACCTGATCTTCCAGCCCAAGCCGGTTTACCCGCCCTTGGCCAAGCAGGCCCGCATCCAGGGCTTGGTGCGGTTCACCGCCATCATCAGCAAGGAAGGCACCATCCAGCAGTTGACACTGATCAGCGGGCATCCCCTGCTGATCCCGTCGGCTCAGGAAGCGGTCAAGCAGTGGCGCTACAGACCGACTCTGCTGAACGGCGAGCCGGTGGAGGTCATTACGCAGATAGACGTGAATTTTACGTTGAGCCAGTAGGCGCAAGCGGGCGACAGCGCTCGCCAAAACTTAGATTACGATTCGCATAGGAGGATTGAATTTCATGTTTTCGCAATGGGGCATGTTGTTGTTGCAGGAGGCGCAGGCCGTCGGCTGGGACCCCATCTCGCTGTGGCGACAGATGGGACCCGCCGCCAAGTTGGTGGTGGTGGTACTGTTCATCATGTCAGCCTGGTCGCTGGGGGTCATGATTGACCGCTGGCTGGCTTTCCGGGCGGCCCGTAAACAGTCGCGGGCATTCGCCCCTGCGGTAGCCGGGGCGCTGCGAGAAGGCAAGCTCGACGAGGCCATCAAGATCGCCGAGCGACACAAGAAGAGCCATCTGGCCAAGGTGGTGACCGCCGGGCTGCAGGAGTTTCAGGCTCACGAGTTGAGCGCCGACATTCCAGGGGAGTACGTCGAGGCTTCCAAGCGGGCCCTGGAACGGGCCGAGGCCATCGTGCAGGCTGAACTGAAGCGCGGCCTGGGCGGGCTGGCCACGATCGGCTCCACGGCGCCCTTCGTGGGGCTGTTCGGCACAGTGGTCGGCATCATCAACGCCTTCCAGGGCATTTCGACCGAGAAATCGGCCGGCCTGGGCGCAGTGGCGAGCGGCATTTCCGAGGCTCTGGTGACCACCGCCATCGGGTTGTTCGTGGCGGTGCCGGCTGTCTGGATGTACAACATATTCACCACCAAGGTGGATTCGTTCAACGTCGAGATGGGCAACTCGAGCTCGGAGCTGATCGATTATTTCATCAAGCGATCCCAGCAGCGCGCTGCCGCCCGCAAATAGCGGCGCCTGTGGCTTTGAGCGGAGGGTCCTCGCTAGTGAATCGTGATCCGCGACGGGGCGCGGCCTGTGGCCCGCGCCCCGGCGCGAGGAAGGATTGCGGGCAGGGGGAGAAATAATACTATGGCAATACGAACGACCATGAGCAAGAGCACTACCATCGCCGACATCAACGTGACGCCCATGGTGGACGTCATGCTGGTCCTGCTGATCATTTTCATGGTGATCACCCCCATGTTGACTAAAGGCATCAGCGTCGACATGGTGAAAGCCAGAAACCCCGCTACCATGCAGGCGGCCGATAAGGACGACGCCGTGGTGGCCACCGTCACCCGCGACGGGAAGGTTTATCTCATCAAGACTCAGATGCCAGCCTCCGAGCTCGGGCCCAAGGTGAGGGACCTGATTTCCAACAAGCTCGACAAGATGGTTTACGTCAGGAGCGATTCCCGGGCCAAGTACGGGCTGGTGGTGGAGGTCGTGGACAACATCCGCACGGCGGGAGTGGATCAGATCGGCTTATTGACCGAGAAACTGGAGCAGAAGGGCGCCCAGGCGGCGCCCGCGATGTCGCCGTAATCCCTGTGGCGCAGCGCGGTTCCGAGAAAGGAGAGAGTCGCAATGGCAATGGCAATGGCAACTGGAGCAGGCAAGGCAAAATCGGACATCAACATGACCCCGCTGATCGACGTGTTGCTGGTGCTGCTCATCATTTTTATGGTCATCACTCCGCTGACCCCCAAGGGCCTGGAGGCGCTGGTGCCCCAGCCGAACCCCAACCAGCAGCCGCAGCAGGAAAATGTCCGCACGGTGGTGGTCTCGGTCAATCCCGGCAACCAGTTATTGATTAACCAGGACCCTGTGACCAAGCAGATGCTGGGGCAACGGCTCGAGGACATTTTCAAAACGCGGAACGAGCGGGTGCTGTTCGTCAAAGGCGATTCCGGCCTGAATTTTGTCGATGTGGCTGAGGTGATCGACATCGCCAAGGGCGCCGGGATCGACAAGATCGGCTTGATCACCGCCAAAATCGAGCAAGGCCAATAAGACGAGGCCGCGCGGACCCCGCGTCCTCCGCTTGACCGGCAGGAGCGTCTGCCACAATTAAATAATTTGCCCCTCGGGGCAGCACGGAGTTCAGATGAAGCTCTATAAACCAATATTGATTGCCATCCTCGCGGTTTTCCTCGTCGCGGCCCTGGGATGCGGCAACGCGATTCAAAAGCTGCGCGCCCGGGACAACCTCAACAAGGGCGTAAACGCGTTCAAGAGTGCCAACTATCCTCAGGCGATCGAGCGTTTCAAGCAAGCCATCGAACTAGACCCCGATTTCTTGACCGCCCGGCTGTATCTGGCCACGGCGTACATGAGCCAGTACGTTCCGGGCGCCGAGTCGGAGGAGAACCTGCGCAACGCAGAGGCGGCCACGAAGGGCTTCATGGAGGTTCTCGAGCGGGCTCCCAACAACGCCCTGGCCGTCGAGAGCCTCGGCTCGCTGTTCTTCAACCAGAAGAAGCTGGATGAGGCCAAGAAGTGGTACCTCAAGCTGATTGAAATCGACAAAGAGAAGAAGGAAGCCTTCTACACCGTCGGCGTGATCGACTGGACCAAGGTCTACCAGCCGCGCATGGAAGTGCGCGCCCAAATCGGCATGAAGCCCGAGGACCCTGGGCCCATCAAGGATAAGAAGGCCCGGGAGCAGCTCAAGGAGATGAATGAGCCGGTCATCAAGGAAGGGATCGAGATGCTCGAAAAGGCCGTCGCCATCGACCCCAACTACGACGACGCCATGGCTTACCTGAACCTGATGTACCGCGAGCGGGCCGACATTGCTGACACCTCGGAGGAGAACAGGAACGACATCGCGCAGGCCGACCAGTGGGTGCAGAAGGCGCTGGACACCAAAAAGCGGAAGGCCGAGGGGCCCGCCAGCGCGCAAAAGACCAGTTGAGAGGCCCGAGCCTCCCCTGGGCGGTCCGGGCTGACTCCTGCTCAGGCCGTCGTGGTCGGGGCCGGTTATAATAATCCTGGGAGTACCGGTTGAGCGAAGCCGCCGGGCTCTCAGGATTTTCTTTTTTTACAACGACTTCCATGCCCCCCGACCCGGCCATCGCCGACCCGGCGGCCGCCTCCGAATCGGCGGCAGTTCTGGAGCGGTTCCGCGAGCTCGAAGAGAAGGTCTGCCAGGCCCGCCCCAAGGACGACCTCTCCCTTCTCCGCCGGGCCTTTGAGTTCGCCTCCGAGCGCCACCGGCTCCAGAAGCGCAAGTCCGGCGAGCCGTTCATGACCCATCCGGTCGAGGTTGCCCACCTTCTGGCTGACATGCGCATGGATACCGTCAGCCTGGCCACCGCCCTGCTGCACGACGTGGTCGAGGACACCACGGCCACCTTGGCCGAGGTGGAGAAAAAATTCGGCCGCGAGGTTGCCCATTGCGTCAACGGCGTCACCAAGCTAAGCAAGCTCGATTTCTACTCGCCCGAAGCCCGCCAGGCGGAAAGCTTCCGCAAGATGCTCCTGGCCATGGTGAACGACATCCGGGTGATGTTGGTGAAGCTGGCCGACCGGCTGCACAACATGCGCACGTTGCAGTTCCTGCCGGCCGAAAAGCGGGAACGGATTGCCAGGGAAACCCTGGAAATTTACGCCCCCATCGCGCTACGTCTGGGTATGGGCAAGATACGCGGGGAGCTGGAAGACCTGGCCTTCGGCTATTTGGACGCGGATGCCTTCCAGGAGCTCAGCCGCCAGCTCGAGTCGAAGCGTCACGCGAACGAAGGGTTCCTGGAGGAAATCAAAAAAGAGGTCGTCGCCAAGCTGCGGGAAGCAGAGGTGCCGGCCCGCGTCGAAGGGCGCATCAAGCGCCACTATGCCATTTACCAGAAGTTGAAGCGGCAGCACTGCACCCTGGATGAGGTCTACGACCTGCTGGCGCTGCGCATCATCACCGAC
>JACQDG010000494.1 GCA_016201185.1 Acidobacteriota bacterium
AGCTCCGCAGGTAGCTCCCAAGAAGGCTCCTGTCGCCTCCCAAGCGGCTAAGAAGAGCCTGGCGCCTCCCACCGCGGCCACCGGAGATAAATCCGCCCTGAACAAAGCGTACTTGGAAAGTTACATCCGCCACTTGTTCGTGTGGGGGCCGCAGATCACGGTCGAGGTCGGGGATTTCACCCCTTCGCCGGTGCCGGGCCTGCTTCAGACTACGGTGCGCGCCTCCTTTAGCCTGGCTTCCGAGGAGCAGGTCTTCTACGTTTCCGCCGACGGCAAGCACATCGTGCGCGGGCCGGCCTATCCGGCCGAAGACAACCCTTTCCGCGCCGATTTGAACAAGATCACCACGGCGTTGCAGCCCAGCTTCGGCACCCCCGGCGCCGCAGTGGTGATCGCGACTTATAGCGACTTCCAGTGCCCCCACTGCCGGGAAGAGGCGAAGGTGCTGCGGGAGAATATCCTCAAGGCTTACCCGAAGGAGGTCCGCGTCTATTTCAAGGACATGCCGCTCGCCAACCACGACTGGGCGAAGACGGCAGCCATCGCCAGCCGCTGCATCTTCCGGCAAAATCCCCTGGCTTTCTGGGAGTTTCATGACTGGATTTTTGAGAAACAGCCGGAGATTACCGCCGCCAATTTTCGGGAAAAGCTGGCCGGCTTTATCAAGAGCCAAGAGATCGATCCCCTGCAATTGAACCGCTGCCTGGACAAGCGCGAGACCGAAGGGGAGGTCAACCAGTCGATCGCCGAGGCCCGGTCGCTGGGCATCAATGCGACGCCGACCATGTTCATCAACGGCCGCAGGATCTCCGGCGCCACTCCCTGGCCGAACCTCAAGCAGATCATCGACGAGGAGATTGAGTACCAGAAGACGGCCAAGAACGCGGGGGAGGACTGCAACTGCGAGGTCCGCCTGCCCACTCCGTTTGCCAAACAGTAAGGACCAACGATGTCTATTCGCGTTTATTCGCGTTCATTCGCGGTTTTTTTGCTTTCCGTGGTCGCCTGGGCGGCAGCGGACAGCCAACGCTACATCCACGACGTCCGTGCGCTCGCGGGCGTGGAAATGAAAGGCCGCGGCGCCGGCACGCCCGAACTGGGAAAGGCCGCTCAATACATCGCGGGGCAGTTCCAGGCCGCAGGGCTCCAGCCAGCCAGCGGCAAGTCTTACTTGCAGTCTTTCTCGTTGACTATCGGCGCGACCCTCGGCCCCAACTGCGCACTCGACGTTCATTCCGGCTCCGGCAAGGAATCGTTGCAGGCGGGGGAGGACTTCTTGCCCTTCAGCTTTTCTTCCCGCAGCTCCGTTTCCGGCGCGGTGGTCTTCGCTGGCTACGGTATTACGGCGCCGGAATACAATTATGACGACTATACTCACCTCGACGTAAAGGACAAGATCGTGCTGGTCCTGCGTCACGAGCCGCAGGAGAACGACGAGAAGAGCGTCTTTCTGGGGAAGGACTTTACCCGGCACGCGGAGTTTGTCAACAAGGCTATCAACGCGCGCAATCACGGCGCCCGGGCCCTGGTGGTCGTCAACGACCGGGCTGCCCACCCGGACCAGGCGGATCTGCTTGCCAAGTTCGGCTCCACGATGGGTCCCGAAGACGCCGGCCTGCCCGTGCTGCAAGTGAAGGCTGCGGTCGCCAACCGGTGGCTGGCTATCAAGGGTAAAACGCTCGAGGAGTTGCAGGCGGCCATTGACAAGGGCCTCGAGCTGGAGTCCATGGTCCTCCCCGATTCGCTGCGACTCGACATCCAGGTGGACATCGAACGCCGGCGGGCCACGGCGAACAACGTCGCTGCCTACTTGCCCGGCTCGTCTCGGGAGTACGTGATTATCGGCGCCCATTACGACCACCTGGGGCTGGGAGAGCAGTTTTCCCTGGCCCCTTCGCAAGCCGGCCAGGTGCATCCCGGGGCGGACGATAATGCCTCCGGCGTGGCAGGGGTTCTGGAGCTGGCCCGGCTGTTTGCCGCCGAGCCGGCTCGCAAGCGGGGCGTGCTGTTCCTGGCTTTCGCCGGCGAGGAACTGGGGCTGCTGGGCTCGGAGTACTACGTCGATCACCCGCAGCTGCCGCTCGACAAGGCCGTGGCCATGGTCAACCTGGACATGATCGGGCGGGTAAGGAACGGAAAAGTGTTTGTGGGCGGTGTCGGCACGGGGTCGACTTTCAAACCAGTGCTCGAGGAGGCGGCGAAGAAGGTTCCTTTCCATCTCGATTTTTCCGCGGGAGGCTACGACGCGAGCGACCACACCAGCTTCAACGTCAAGCAGGTGCCGGTGCTGTTTTTCTTCTCCGGCCTGCACGGGGACTATCACAAGCCCTCCGACACTTGGGAAAAGATCGACGGCCCGGGCACGGCTCGCCTGCTGGACCTGGTTTTCGAGGTGACCGACCGGCTGGAGAGGCAGCCCGAGCGGCCGCAGTATGTGCGGGTGGCCGATCCGCGGCCAGCCGGCGCCACCGGCTCGGTGGGAGGCGGCTACGGCCCCTATTTCGGCTCCATCCCCGATTTCGGCCAGGTGGAGAACGGCGTGAAATTCGCTGATGTGCGGGAAGGCTCCCCGGCGGCCAAGGCCGGACTGAAGACCGGCGACATCCTGATCGAGTTCGACGGCAATCCCATCAAGAATCTCTACGATTTCACCTACGCGCTGCGCAGCAAG
>JACQDG010000488.1 GCA_016201185.1 Acidobacteriota bacterium
CCAAAGGTAACGCTTTCGACGATCCCTACCAGGTGGCGCAGGCGCCGCCCGGTCACCGCCAGCACCTTCAAGGGAATTTCGGGGTGCTGCCGGCAGACCTGCTGGAAGTCCTTCTTCCCGATCAGGTAGGCGACCACGTCGTCGATGGCACGGACCGAAGCCGGGTACGGACCGCCGTCAAACAAGGGGACCTCAGCCACGCTCGACGGCGCCGACTCCACCGCCAGCATCACTTCTCGCCCGGAGGCCGAGGTCTTGAAGATCTTGACGCTTCCCTGCCCCAGGACGAACAATCCGGCGCACTCCTCTCCTTCGTGGAACAGAAACTCGCCTGGCACATATCGCTTTTCGACCGCCCGCTGGGCCAGGGCCTCGATCTCCGGGCGTGCCAGGCCGGCGAACAGGGAAGTCTGGGCGAGAATCTCGGATTTCTGGGAGAGCACAGGAGACCCGTATGGCGTATATGATCACTGACGAATGTACCGCATGCGGCGTCTGCCCTCAAGTTTGCCCTAATAATGCCATCTGGGAGGCGGCTCCGATTTTCCACATCAACACCTGGCTGTGCACGGAGTGCCTGGGTTTTGCCGGCGCGCCGCAGTGCGTCGAGGTCTGCTCGGCCAACGCAGTTGTCCTGGCTGCCGTGGCGGTTCTCGACCACCGCCGCCGCCCTTTCTCCGGAGTGAAAGTATGAGCGAGAAGCTGATTGACCGCAACATGACCCTGCCCGAGATCATCGGGCGTTATCCTCGCAGTCGCAAAGTTTTCGACCGCTACGGCCTGCTCGGCTGCGGCGGTCCGCAGGGACCGCTCGAGTCGCTGTGGTTCTTCGCCCGCGCCCACCGGGTTCCGGAAGGCCCCCTGATTGCCGAGCTTGAAGAGGCGGCGCGCGCCGACCGGATCAGCCCCGCGCCGCTCGAATACCACCCCGGCCCCGCCGACGTGATCTACCGCGGTTTTTTCAAGGCGGCGATCATCACTATGTTCACCTTCGGCTGCGTACTGGGGGGAATCAACCTGGCCGTTCTTGCCTCGCGCCACCAGCTCGCGGCGCTCGACATGCGGGCCATCATTTGGGCGCATGCCCATGCCCAGGTGGCCGGCTGGGTCACCTTTTTCGTGATGGGCTTTGCCTATCAAGCCTTCCCGCGCTTCAAGTTCACAACCCTGTGGCGGCCGCGCCTGGCCACCGTCACGCTCTATTTCATGGCGGGGGCGCTGACCGTCCGCGTCCTGGCCGATCTGTGGGTCGCGAACACGATCTGGCGGATCGCCGGGACCGCGGCCGGCGCCCTCGAGCTGGCCGTGGTTATCACCTTCGCTGTAATCATCGCCCAGACGCTCCAAGGCGCAAAACAGCCGGCCGAGCCGTACGACAAATTCCTCTACGCCGCCCTGGGCTGGATGATCGTCGCCTTCGTCTACGACCTCTGGATCTTCGTCGCTTCGTCCGGCGTGAGCGGTTACAAGCAGTGGGTCCAGTTCATCGGCCTTTACGACGCACCGTGGCGGGACATCCAGCTCCTGGGCTTCGCCGGCGGGATGATTCTGGGCGTCAGCCAGCGCTTCCTGCCCTTCATTTACGGCTTTCGGGAAGTTTCGCCCCGCGCCTCGAAGCGTGTCTTCTATCTATGGAACTTGTCGGTGGCCGGCAACATCCTGGCCTATTCGATGCTCTTCCGAACCCGGCTGCCGCTGTGGGGCATGGCGCTCGAGCTGAGCCTGTTCGGGTTGCTCGCCGCGTTAATCATCCAGGTGCGCGCCGTGGGCTTGTACTCGGTGAAGGTTGAGACGGACCGCTCCCTTCCGTTCATCCGCGCCGCATATGGATGGGCCATTGCGGCGATGGTTCTGCTGGTCCTGCTTCCAGCTTACGACGCCCTCATCGGCACAGCCTTTTCTCACGCCTACTTCGGCGCCTATCGGCACGCGTTTACGGTGGGGTTCATCAGCATGATGATCCTGGGCGTTTCGAGCAAGGTGGTGCCGATTCTGGGCGGGCTCGATCCGAAAAGGCTAAGCACGCTGCTGGTTCCTTTCTGGCTGGTGAATGTCGGCAACACGATGCGGGTCGTTTTCCAGATCCTCACCGACACTCAGTCCTGGGCTTTCCCCTTAATGGCAGCCAGCGCCTGGATTGAGGTCACGGGCCTCGCCTGGTGGGCGATCGACCTTTGGCGTGCCATGAGCCGGCGGCCGGGTACGGAGGAGCTTCCGGCCCGCGGTTCCGCAGCCGTCACCCCGCAGACGCGCGTCTTTGACGTCATAACCGCTCATCCCGAGACTGAGCCGGTCTTTCTGGCCTTCGGATTTGCCCTCATCAACAACCCCGTGGCTCGCCGCGTCTTCGCGCGCTCGGTAACCCTGGAGCAAGCCTGCCGGCTGCGGCATGTCCAGTATCCCGTTTTCGCTAACGCGCTGGAGCAGTGTATAAAAGAAGCAAAGCCAGAGCCGAAGTGCGAGACATCGGAGGAAGGCCCGGCGGGGCTGGTCACAATAGGTGAAAGATGACGCCCACCCCCGCTTCCGACTCCCTGCGCGCCGATCACCGCCGGATCGAGACCCACCTCGACCGGCTGCTTGAGGTGTTGCTCAACCTCAGTCACGGCTGCGTGGGCGAGGTGCGGCAGCACTTCGAGGAAATCCGCCGCCTCTCCGCGCCGCACTTCGCACAGGAAGAAGGGGTGTTCTACCCGCGGCTGCGGTCCCTGGAGCCGGGCATTCTCGCCCACATGGACCAGCAGCACGAACACACCCGCCTGACGGAACGATACCTCGACGAGCTTCTAAGCTCATTTCCAGATCCGCCCGCCGAGCGCGACATGATCGAGTTACACCGCCTGGGCATCGAGTTCCACGATGCCGTCCAGACTCACATCGTGGATGAGGAAGACCAGTTGCTCCAGTGGGCGGACCGCGAACTCTCAAACGAGGAGCAGGAGCAACTGCTACAGCGAATGCGGGACGTCGTGGCTGCTACTTCTTCACCGGCGCCACGCTGATTTCCTTGAAGTACATAACGGCCGTCTCGTCGTGGTTTTGCAGGCCGATGTAGCCGGTCTCGGGCCGGGGATGCCGCTCCGGCTCGTAGCTCTTGGTCCGCTCCGGCACTGGCGATACGCCGTCATAGTCGGTCACCAGCACGCCGTTGAGGTGCACGACGGTGCGCAAACCGTCCATGGAAATGTCCATCGTGTTCCACTCCCCGGCCGGCTTGTAGGGCCGCGCTTTGGCCTTGGTCATGGAATAGAGGACGCCCGTGCAGTGCCAGTCGTCGTCCCGGTTATCGATCTGGACCTCGATGCCCTTGTGGATGCCGTCCTGCTCGCTGGCGGGCTTGTCGGGGATGCGGATGAAGATGCCGGAGTTGCCCTTTTCGTTCGACATCTTGTAAACCACGCGCAAGGTCGCGTTGCCGATCTTCTCCCGCGTGTACCAGAGCATCCCCTTGTGGCCCTGGGTGCGGATGGCGCCGTCCTCGATGCGGAAGCCTTCGTTATCCACCCACTGCCAGCCGTCCAGGTTTTTGCCGTTGAACAGTTGCCGTCGAGCCCCCTGTGGCTGGGCCGGCAGCAGAGCGAGAAACAGAAACAAAAGCGTCGTTCGCAGCATAATAACCTCGCTATATAAACAGTGGCAGGGCAACCAGGGTAATGGTGCTGAGCAGCTTGATCAGCACGTGTAGCGACGGCCCGGCGGTGTCTTTGAACGGGTCGCCCACCGTGTCGCCGACCACGCCGGCCTTGTGCGCGTCCGACCCCTTGCCGCCCAACTGGCCCGTCTCGATGTATTTCTTGGCGTTATCCCAGGCGCCGCCGCCGTTGTTCATCAGGGTCGCCATCAGGATGCCGGCGATGGTCCCCACCATCAGGAAGGCTGCCACCGCTTCGGCGCCGATGGTGGGGTTTGATCCTCCCATGGTGAAGTGACGGAACACCACGCCCACGGCCACCGGCATACACACCGCCAGCAGCCCCGGCACCACCATGGCCTTCAACGCGCCCACCGTCACGATGTCCACGGCCCGGCCGTAGTCCGGCTTGGAAGTGCCCGCCATGATGCCCGGATTCTCCCGGAACTGCCGCCGCACCTCCTCAATGATGAACTGCGCCGTGCGGCCCACGGCCTTGATGGCGAAGGAGCTGAACAAGAACACCAGCATGGCGCCCAGCAGCGCGCCGACGAACACTGGGATTTTCCCCAGGTCCACCGGGATGACTACATGAGTGATTTCCTTGACCGTATCGATGTAAGCGGAAAACAGCAGAAAGGCCGCCAGCGCCGCGCTGCCGATGGCGTAGCCCTTGGTAAGCGCCTTGGTCGTGTTGCCCACCGAATCGAGCCGGTCCGTCTTGCGGCGGATCGCTTCCGGCTGCCGGGACATCTCCACGATGCCCCCGGCATTGTCCGTTATCGGACCGAAGGTGTCCATGGCCAGAATGTAAGCCGCTGTTGAAAGCATGCCCATGGTGGCCACCGCCGTGCCGTAGAGCCCGGCGTTCCAGGAGGGAATTCCCAGGCCGGCCTGGGTGCCGAACCAATAAGAGAGCAGAATCGCCGCCGATATCGTTAAAACCGGGATGGCGGTGCATTCCATGGCCACAGCCAGCCCGGTGATGATCGTCGTGGCCGGGCCCGTCTTGCAAGCATTGGCGATCGACTGCACGGGGCGGTAGCGGTATTCCGTGTAGTATTGCGTGATCCAGACGAAGGCAAAGCTGGTCAAGATGCCGACCACGCCCGCCGCAAAAAGCCAAAGGTTGTTCCGTAACAGGAAATGTACGGCCACGTAGAATCCAATGATGGCCAGCGCCGTGGTGACGTAGTAGCCGCGGTTCAGGGCCTGCATGGGGTCGGCGTCCTCGTCGGTCCGCACCACCATGATGCCGACCAGCGAAGCGATCAATCCGAAGGCGCGAGCCATCAACGGAAACATCACCGCCCCGATTCCGTAAGTCGGAAGCAGGGCCACGCCCAGAATCATAGCCCCGACGTTCTCGGCGGCAGTCGATTCGAACAGGTCCGCGCCGCGGCCCGCGCAGTCGCCGACATTATCGCCCACCAGATCCGCTATCACGGCCGGATTCCGCGGGTCGTCTTCCGGTATGCCGGCCTCGACTTTGCCCACTAAGTCGGCGCCCACGTCGGCCGCCTTGGTGTAAATGCCGCCTCCAAGCTGGGCAAACAGGGCCACGAAGCTCGCCCCAAATCCGAAGCCGACGATTTGGAACGGAATCGCGCTGGGCTCCTCCAGGCCGCCGAACAGCCAGAAGATGCCGCCCACCCCGAGCAGCGACATGGCCACAACCGTCAGCCCGGTCACGGCCCCGCCGCGCAGGGCAATTTGCAGCCCCCTGTTCAGCGACGTCCTAACCGCCGAGGCGGCCCGAATGTTGCTGCGGATCGACACCCACATCCCGCTAAAGCCGGCGATCAGCGAGCAGATGGCGCCGGCCACGAACGAAACGGTCACCCGCCGGGCGAGCACGCCGTCGCCCTTACCGAACTGGTAGCCGAGGAAGATCACCACCGCCAGCACCAGGGCCAGCAGGATGATGGTCTTGTATTGCCGGCGCAGAAATGCCTCCGCGCCTTCCTTGATGGCGTCGGAGATTTCCCGCATCTGGGCCGTGCCGGTATCTTGAGCGAGTACATAACGGGCCAGCAGGCCCGCTGCGAGCAGAGATAAAACGCTGATAGTCAGAATCAGGCCGAGGTAGCCCGGCCCGGGCCCGGCGGCTGCTCCCGCCTGGACAAGCGCCGCGGGCGGCACGAAAAAGAGCATGCTATTCCCCTCCCAAGGAATATCCAGCAAGAAATTGCTAACGGGGATCTAAAACTCTTTTTTATAGCACATTTCAGCCACCCCCGGAGCTAAACTGAGAGGCTTCGAGGGAGAGCTATGAGAAGGCGCGGACGGCGCTGGTACGTGTGCTTCGCGATGGCGGCTCTCCTGGCCGTCGGAGTGGCGGAACTGCTTCCGGCCCGCCAGGAAAAAGAACCGCGCGCCGACCTGGAGCGTGGCTTCACGAAGCAGGAAGTGATGATTCCCATGCGGTACGGCGTGCGGCTGCACACGGGAATCTACGCGCCGAAAAAAGCGCGCGAGCCCCTTCCCTTCCTCCTCACCCGGACCCCTTACGGCTGGGCTGACGACAAAGGGCGCAGCCGTTTCCTGAACAGCGGCTACCGCGAGCTGGTCCAGGAGGGCTATATCTTTGTTTTCCAGGATGTCCGCGGGCGCTACCAGTCGCAGGGCCAATTCGTCATGTTCCGCGCTCACGACAAGAACAACCCGAAGGCCGTCGATGAAAGCACGGATACCTATGACACCATCGAGTGGTTGCTGAAGAACGTGCCCAAGAACAACGGCCGGGCCGGGGTGCTGGGCATCTCTTACGGCGGCTGGCTGACCGTGATGGCCATGCTCGATCCGCACCCGGCGCTCAAAGCCGCCTCCGAGCAGGCTTCCCCCGCCGACCAGTTCCTGGGCGACGATTTCCACCACAACGGAGCCTTCCGCCTGAGCTACGGGTGGGAGTACTCGTCGATGATGGAAACCTCGAACATCAATTTTCATTTCGAGTTCGACCGCTACGATACCTACCAGTGGTATTTGGAGCAGGGCCCGCTGGCCAACCTCAACAAGAAATATGCTCAGGGCAAGCTGCCTACCTGGAACGCCTTCGTCGAGCACCCGGATTACGACCCATTCTGGCAGAAGCAGGCGGTGCCGCCGTATCTGGAAAGGCCCACGGTACCGAACCTGAATGTCGCCGGCTGGTGGGACCAGGAGGATTTCTACGGCCCGCTGAAGATCTACGAGACGCTGGAAAGGAACGACTCGAAACACCTGAACTACCTGGTCGTGGGACCCTGGAATCACGGCGGCTGGTTTGCGGGCCCCGGACGGAAGCTTGGCAGGATCGACTTCGGCAGCGAAACCGGAAATTACTTCCGCGAAAAGGCCCAGGCCCCGTGGTTCGCTTACTGGCTGAAGGACAAGGGAAAGCTCGGACAACCGGAAGCCCTGACCTTCCAGACCGGCGCCAACAAATGGGAGTCCTACGATGAATGGCCGCCGCGCCGGAACATTGCCGAGCGGAACCTTTACTTCCATCGCTCGGGCCGGCTGAGCTTCGAAAGCCCGCAAGAAAACGGCGAGCAGGAATTCGACAGCTACGTTTCCGATCCGGCCCACCCTGTTCCCTACCGGCACCGCCCGATCGGGTCCACCTATCCCGGGCCGGGCTGGCCGACCTGGCTGGTCGAGGACCAGCGCTTCGTCCACTTGCGGCCCGACGTGCTGAGCTGGGAAACGGAGGTGCTGAAGGAAAGCGTGGTGGTGACGGGGGATATCGTCGCCCATCTTTTCGCCTCCACTTCCGGGACGGATAGCGACTGGATTGCGAAGCTTATTGACGTTTACCCGGAGGAATCTCCTACGGACCCGCCGATGGGCGGCTACCAGTTGATGATCGCCGATGAGGTGCTGCGGGCGCGCTTCCGCAACGGGTTCACCCGGCCCGAGCCGGTCCCCGCCGACCAGGTGGTCGAGTACGCGATCGACCTGCACCCCAACAACCACGCCTTCCTGCCGGGGCACCGGATCATGGTGCAGGTCGAGAGCACCTGGTTCCCCGTGATCGACCGCAACCCGCAGACTTTTGTTCCCAACATTTACACGGCAACGGAGGCCGACTACCGCCCGGCCACCCAGCGGGTGTATCGGTCGAAGCGGTTTCCGTCCCACGTGCGGCTGCCGGTGGCCGGGCGCTGAGAACAGCCTGGCGGGCCTAAATTCGACGCCGAAACCCCTTGGAAATTGGCTTTGAGCCGCGGGCCGGAGCGGAGGCAAGGGTGATAGTGTTAGGTTATATTCTTCCGTTAACCAAAACATGGATAAGCGTTTACAAGCCTGGCAACGCCAGTCAAAATTGGGTTTGTTCTGCAAATTTTGTTTCTCACTGGCTCACCGGGCCCCCGTGCGTTCTGGGCGACCTCGCCCACCTATCCTTATGGTAGCCCCGACGGTAGCCTAAAGCGGGCAGGCGAGGCGGCAAGGGATTGCAAACACAGGGAGAATTCCGGGGTGGAGGGGGTGATTTGTCGCGCCTGGGTCCGGCAGAAGGCTCGTAGGTTGCACCACCCGGCGCGGTACGCTATCGCTTGTATCAAGGGCGCCCCGGCCTTACGCCTTCAGCTCTTTCTCCACCGCATCGGAGAAGGCGTCGACTTCCCGTACCGAAGTGAAGAAATTCGGCGTGACGCGGATGCCGTGGAACTCCAGGTAATCGGTGGTGCCCCGGCCAATGGCGGCGACCAGAATCCCGTACTTGCTTTCCAGCGTGTCGGCCAGCTTGCTGTGGAACGCCGTGTCGGCGTCTTTCACGCTCAGCGTGCCGAGGCAGCAGGACTGGGCGGGATCGGAGCTGGTGAGGATTTGAATCCGTGGCAGGCGCGCCAGCCGAGTCGTCCAGCGCTCTCGCAGGTATCGGAAGCGGGCCGCTTTTCGTTCGACGCCCAGGGCTTCCATGAAGTTGAGCGCCTCGATGATGGCATTGTGTTGCGCGGGCGAGTGGGTGCCGACCTGCTCGAACTTGCGGATGTCGTCCTTCAGCTTGGCGTCGGCCGGCTGAAGGGGCCAGATGTTGGCGATTTTAGAGCGGCGGATGAAGGTGAAGCCGGTGCCGCCCGGCGCCATCGTCCACTTGTGCAGGCTGGTGCCGTAATAGTCGCAATCGAGATCGGCCTGCTTGAAGGGAAAGTGGCCGAAGCTGTGGGCGCCATCGATGATCACTTCAATGTTTCTCTCCCGGCCCAACCGGCAGATCTCCTTGACCGGAAAGATTTGGCCGGTGGTAAAGGTCATGTGGCAGACCAGGATCACTTTGGTACGGGGAGTGATGGCCTGCTCGATGCGCCGCACCAGGTCGCCCATGCTCTGAGGAGGCGCAGGATAAGAGACCATTTTGAGGACAATGCCGTCGCGCGCCTGCCGCTGGCGCCAGGTGTGAATCATGCGAGGGTAATCGTGGGTGGTGGTAACGACTTCGTCGCCGGCTTTCAGA
>JACQDG010000056.1 GCA_016201185.1 Acidobacteriota bacterium
AATTCGAAGATCGTTACCCCCGACGGCGAGGAAGCCGCCAAGCTGTCGCTGACCCAGCATGGAGAGAAGATCGCCGGCACTCTCTCCGGCGACCGGGGAAAGTTCAAGCTGGAAGGCACGGTGAAGGAAACGGAGATCGAGTTCATCCTGGACTACACCGGCGGCGATGAGCCCATGCGCATCCCCTTCAACGGTAAGTTGGAAGGCGACAAGATCTCCGGCCATTTCACGGCGGGCGACTTCACTGGCTCCTGGACCGCGGAAAGGGCGAACTAAGCGCCCGTCAGCCTTCGGCCAGCTCTCCTTCCATCCAGTTCAGGTAGTTTCGCGCGCCGTCCACGATCGGCACGGCGATGAGTTCGGGTATCTCGTAGCTGTGCAGGCGCTCCCACTCTGTCCGCAGACGCTCGAACAGCCCGCGACTCGATTTAATGAGCAGCAGGACTTCCTTATCCTGCTCTACCTTGCCTTTCCAGCGGTAGAAGGATTCCGCACGGGGAAAAATGTTGACGCAGGCCGCCAGGCGCTGCTCTATCAGGTGACGGGCCAGCTTCCTGGCTTCTTCGACCCCCGAACAAGCGCTGTAGACAACGATTTTGTCCGTCATGGTATTTACTCCAGGGATGTGCTCTCTGGCCGGGGCCAAAAAAAGCTTGGCCGTAGGTCCTCTTGCCTATAGAATGGAGTGAGCAACAAGCGAGCATGCGCTGGAACTTGCGAAAGCCCGATACCCGCCGCCTCATTTGGCTTGTGCTCACATCCCTGTTCCTGATGCTCGTGGCCTACCAGGTGTTCGGAGCCAACGGCATTGTCGCTCTGCGCCACAGGAAGCAAGAGGAGATCGAGTGGCGGGCGCGCAACGAAGCCCTGCAGCGGCAAAACGGGGAACTGGGAACGCGCATTCACGGGTTACGGACCGACCCAAAGGCCATTGAGAAAATCGCTCGCGAGGACATGATGCTGGCCGGGCCGGGAGACCGGGTCATCGTCACCCCCGACAAAAAGTAACGGTCGCGGCGTCCTGCCGGCCAGCGCGAGCCTATTTCACCACCCCGGCCAAGGGGCTGCTGGCCGAGGCGTACAACCGCTTCTCCATGCGACCGGCCAGGCAGGCCAGCCGGCCCGCTTCCACGGCGTGCTTCATGGCCAGGGCCATCTTCTCCGGGTCTGCGGCGGCGGCGATCCCCGTGTTCATCAGCACGGCGTCGGCGCCCAACTCCATGGCGATGGCGGCGTCGGAGGCTGTGCCTACTCCGGCGTCTATGATCAGCGGAACCGTGGTAATCACTTCCCGCAAGATGCGGATGTTAGCTTCGTTCTGAATGCCCATGCCCGAGCCGATGGGCGCGCCCAGCGGCATCACGGCCGCGGCCCCGGCGTCCACCAGTCTGCGGGCGTTCACTACGTCGTCGTTCGTGTAAGGCAGCACGACGAAGCCTTCCTTCACCAGGACCCGCGTGGCCTCGAGCAGGCCTTCGTTGTCCGGGAAGAGCGTCTTCTCATCGCCGATCACTTCGAGCTTGATCCAGTTCGACAGCCCAACCTCCCGCGCCAGCCGCGCCGTGCGGATCGCTTCCTCGGCCGTGTAGCAGCCTGCCGTGTTGGGCAGGATGAAGATCTTGCTACGGTCGATGTAATCGAGCAGGGATTCCTTGCTGCGGTCGGTGAGATTCACCCGTCGCACCGCCACCGTCACGCACTCTGCCCCCGACAGTTCGTGGCAGCGCTTCATCTGCTGGAAGCTGCGGTATTTCCCCGTTCCCACGATGAGCCGGGAGCCGAATTCCCGGTCCGCTATTCGCAAAGTGTCCATACCTGAATTCTAACAGGAAAAATGACCCGCTCAGTTGGCGTCGGGCTCCTTGGGGATGGGGCCGAACCAGTAGCCGGGCCGCGTGCGCACTTTCAAGCCATCGTAGGCCTGTGCAGTTCCTCTCCGATCTTGCCCACCGACTCCTCGAGACTGCTCGTGGTCAGAGGGGCCAGCATCTTGCCCCCGGTGCCATCGGTGAGCAACTGCAACGGGTCGTTGAAGAGGAGGTTCTTCACGCCACGCACGGCTTCGATGATGAACTGGATGGCATTCACTACTTCGACGTGCGACTGCGCTTGGGAGGTGGGCGTGGAGACCACGCCCGGGGCAGTCGGGCGAGCGGCCACCCCGGGCGGGAAGACGTCCCGCTTGGGCTGCGCGGGCTGAGTGGCTTTCCCCTTCAGGGTGGAGAGGCGGATGCCGTAGATGATAATGTCGGACAACTGTGCGTCCCGCATGACCTCGCCCAAGTTCGTTTCGCTGCCGTTGTCCCGCGTTTCGGAAACGATGATGATTACCTTGCGGTGGTTCTCCGGCCGCGTGCGAAGCAGGCGGATGGCCCGCCACACGGCGTCGCTCATCCGCGTAGCGTCGCTTCCCGCCTTGATCTTCTTCACCGCGTCGATGATCTTGTCGGGGTCCTTGGTGAATTCCTGCCGCACATCCACCCGGCTATCGAAGGAAATGACCGCGGCCTCCCCCTGCTCGCCCAGCACGAGATAGGGATAAAGATTGCCCGTCTTTTGGATCTGCGACAGCAGCCCTTCGATCCGCCCGCTCGACTGGATGCACAGCACCAGAGAGATCGGCAGAAAGCTGACGTCGAAACCAGCGATCTCCTGCTCCTGGTCGTTATCGAAGACCTTGAAGTCTTCTTTCTTTAACCCGGGGACATACTTATTGTCCGGACCGAGCACAGTCACCGGCGCCGTAACCAGGCTGGTGGTGGTTCCGAAACGATGCTCGGGAGCCTCCTTTGACCGGGAAGACGGGGGCGCCTGGGTCTGCGCTTGCGCTACGGCAAGCAGGAACATAAACAGCGCCGCCCGGGACACGCTCACACTTTTGGGACGCCGGGGGTAAGGAAGCGGTTTCATCAGGGTTCCTGGTGCTTGGTATGGCCGTTGAGCAGATCCATGGTGTGGGGCAGGAGTTCGGCGATGGCGTCCAGGGATTCCACGGCTCCCTTCGGCGAGCCGGGGAGGTTGACGATCAGCACCCGGCCCCGCGTGCCGGCCATGGCCCGCGAAAGCATGGCCAGCGGGGTCGAATGCCGCCCCCGGGCCCGCATCAGCTCGCCGAAGCCGGGAATATCGCGGTCGACCACCGCGCGCGTCGCCTCCACCGTCACGTCGCGCGGCGACAGGCCCGTGCCGCCGGTGGTGAAGATAGCCTGGATCTGGTTGCCGTCGGCCAGCGTGGAGAGCCTCGCAGCAATACGGTTCTGGTCGTCCGGCAGCACCTCGACGGCGGACACTTTCCACCCCAGCTTTTCCAGCCGCTCGCGCACGGCCGGCCCGCTGCGGTCTTCGCGGAGCCCGCAGTGAGCCGAGTCGCTGATGGTCAGCACTGCCGCCTGCGGCCGCCCCGACATTCTCAGCCCTCCTTCGGCCCGCCGCGCTGATAGACGCCGCTTTTGCCGCCGGTCTTTTCGAGCAGATAGAGTTGGGAGATTTCGATTGACTTGTCCAGCCCTTTGGCCATGTCGTAGATTGTCAGCGCCGCCACGGCTGCCGCCGTGAGCGCCTCCATCTCCACGCCGGTGGGCCCGGTGGTAGAAGCGGTGGAGACGATTTCCACTCCCTCGGAGACCAGCGTTGTCTCCACGTCCAGGTGGGTAAGCAGCAGGGGGTGGCACAAGGGGATCAACTCGGCGGTTCGCTTGGCGGCCGATATGCCGGCGATGCGGGCGATCTCCAGCGGATGGCCTTTCGGATTCTCCGGCAGTTGCTCAAGCACCTCGGGCTGGATACGGACCAGCGCATGGGCCCGGGCGGTGCGGCGAGTAAACGGCTTCTCGCTCACGTCCACCATGCGCGGCGCGCCGGCACTGTCGTAGTGCGTCAGGCGGTTTTTTGCAAGACGCGCTTTCATCTCACAAGGGCAAGACCGGCATCCACTCGCCAGCCTTCCACTCCTCCCGGTTGGCGGATGCCACCAGCAAGCAGTTCGACCGGGTCAGCGCCACCACATCGCCCGACCCTTGCCATTTTACCGGATTTAGCACAGCCGCGTCGCCGGCTCCGGAGAGCATCGCGGGCAGGAAGCGGGTGAGGCCGGGGCGGTGCCGAAAGTCCGACGCCAACCGGGCATGGGTGAACCGCAGCGGCGCCTCGGCCGCCCCGCCCAGCAATTCCAGAGCGGCGCGGGCAAAGACTTCAAACGTCACCATGGTGGAGAGCGGATTGCCCGGCAGGCCGAAGAAAAATTTCTCGCGGGCGCGGCCGAAGACCAGCGGCTTGCCGGGCTGGATGAGAACACCGTCGAAGAAAAACTGCGCGCCGAGATCCGCTAAAACCCGCTCCACTAAGTCGTATTTCCCCATCGAGACGCCGCCTGAGAGCAGCAGTAGGTCAGCCTCGAGGCCCCGCTCGACCAGCCCGGTGGTGCTGGCCAACTCATCCGGTGCGATGGGCAAAAGGATCGGCTCGCCGCCGGCGCGGGTCACCTGGGCGGCCAGCGAATGGGCATTGGAATTACGGATCTGATAGGGGAGCGGTGTGTCGGCGATCTCCACTACTTCGTCGCCGGTGGAGAGAATAGAAACACGAGGCCGGCGATAGACGCGCACGGCGGAGTGACCGAAGCTGGCCAGCAGTGCAACCTCCGGATAGCGCAGCCGCCGGCCCGGGGCGAGCGCCGCCTGTCCGGCCTGTGCCTCGCTCCCCCGCGGCACGACATTTTCGCCTTCCCGAACACGACGCTCGAGGACGACCGTTTCTCCCTCGCAGCGCGTGTGTTCGACCATGACCACCGCGTCGGCGCCGGCGGGCACGGGCGCCCCGGTCATGATCTCCACCGCTTCGCCCGGGCGCAGCTCGCCCGAGAACTCAGCCCCGGCCCGCACCTGGCCCATCACGCGCAGGGATCCCGGAGTTTCGCGCGCCCGAACGGCATAGCCGTCCCGGGTGGCGCGGTCAAACGGCGGATAATCCCGGTCGGCGGCCACGGCCTCGACGGCGATGCGGCCCTGCGCCTGAGCCAGTGGGACCGCCTCGGTCTCGGGCAGGCGGCGGCCGGAGCACACCTCCCTCGCGACAATTTCCCGGGCCTGCTCGAATGAAACGATATCCATGGGATGACTCTCCATTATCCTTCACCGCGGAGGCCCAGAAGCAGCAGAGGTATCCTGCGGGCTCTGCGTTCTCTGCGCCTCTGCGGTGAAGATTGGGTTATCCCAGCAGCTTTTCCAGCTTCGACCCTGGCTTGAGGATCATCTGGTCGCGCTCGGGGCCGGTGGAGATGGAACCCACCTCGACCCCGATGTGGTCTTCCAGGTACTGCAAGTACGCTTTAGCCGGCTCGGGGAGCTGCTTGTACTCCCGCAGCCCTTCCGTCGAGCAGCTCCAGCCGGGGACCATCTCGTACACCGGCTCGACTTGCTCCAAAACCCGGGCCAGGGCGGGCATTTCGGTCAGAATATCGCCGCGGTGGCGGTAACCGGTGCACACGGGGATCTCCCGCCGGTGATCGAGCACGTCCAGCTTAGTGATCACAACCGAAGTGAAGTGATTCAGCATGGTCGAGTAGCGGAGTAGCGGAACGTCGAACCAGCCGCAGCGGCGCGGCCGGCCGGTGACGGCGCCGAACTCGTTGCCTCTTTCGCGCAGTGTCTGGCCCGCCTCACCGCGGCTTTCTGTGGGGAAGGGCCCGCCGCCGACCCGCGTGATGTAACCCTTGGAAACGCCGATTACGGCGTCGATTCGCGTGGGCGAGATCCCCAGGCCGGTGCAGGCGCCGCCGGCGGTGGCGTTTGAGGAGGTGACGAACGGGTAGGTGCCGTGGTCGATGTCGAGCATTGTCCCTTGCGCGCCCTCGAACAAGACGCTGCGGCCCTCATTCATCGCACGGTTCACAAAGGCCGCCGCGTCGGCCACCAGGGGCCGCAGTTTTTCGGCGTAGCCCAGGTAGCGAGCACGGATTTCGGTGAAATCCAGCGGCTCGTCGATCTCGAGAGCCCGGGCGATAATCTCTTTCTCGGCCGCCAACTGATCGAACTGGGCGCAGAAAGTCTCGGCATCCAGCAGGTCGGAGACGCGGATGCCCCGGCGGGCGATCTTGTCTTCGTAGGTCGGTCCGATGCCGCGCGAGGTCGTGCCGATACTGATGCGGCCCGGCTTGGCCTCCGACGCCTTCTCCATCATGCAGTGGAAGGGGAAGATGACGTGGGCCCGGTGGCTGATCACCAGCCGGCCGGCCACCTCAATGCCGGCTGCCTCCAGCCTCTCTCTTTCCTTCAGCAGCGCGGCCGGATCGATGACCACGCCGTTGCCGATAACGGCGATCTTCCCCGGCCGCAGTATGCCGGAGGGAATCAACTGGAGAATAAACTTCTGACCGCCCACCTTAACGGTGTGGCCGGCGTTGTGGCCGCCCTGGTAGCGGGCGACAATGTCAAACCGCTCGGAAAACAGGTCGACGATCTTGCCCTTGCCCTCGTCGCCCCACTGCGCGCCTACAATGATCACGTTGCCCATGAACTAGTGTCAGCTCTTGGCGTCGCCCGCGGCCCTGGAGTTCCGCGAGATGCAGGCCCTTGACGTGCCCCTACAACTTCGGCCTGTATCCGGCCCGCGTGCGAATCCGGTACTTCTTGGCGGCGTCCCCGGTCAGTTCCACAGTGATACTGCGCCAGCCCTCGTTCGGGTTGGGCTGGGGATAGTAGCTCACCGTGTAGACGTGGCCCAATTCTTCCCGGATAGCCTGGAAGGCCTCGGTTTGCCTCTGCCAGGTCTTGGCGAAATAAGCCCTTCCGCCGGTCCGCGCGGTGATGCGGCGGAAGACGTTGCCCGAGATGGGATCCTTGTTGACCTCGCTGGTGGAAATCACGTAGATGGGAATGCCCTCGTCTTCGGCCACAGCGCGCACATCGTCGGGGGCCAGCATGCTGGCGTTGTCTGGACCGTTTGAGAAGACAATCACTACCTTGCGGCCGGGCATCTGCGCGGCGTCGCGCAGGGTCAGCAGCAGCGCATTGTAGAGAGCCGTGTCGTCGCCGGCGACCGACTGGCGCAGACCGCGAAGGGCCAGCATCCGGTCGCGGGTCGGCGGAGTGGCGCGGCTCAGGTTGCGGCTGAAGGTGTAAATGGCGATCGAGTCGGCCCGGTCCAGGCCCCGCAGGAAGTCGGCGATGGCGTCCTCGGCGTAAACGAATCCCCGGTACATGAAATTGCTGGTATCGAATAGGATGAAGACATTCGTTCCCACGAAGCTGTCTGAGGCCAGATTGACGCCGGCCGCTCCCGGTGAACCCGAACCCTCGGCGCCGGCTGCGGCTCGCCCCTCTTCGACGGTAACAGGGGCCTGGCTGCCTTCGCCAAAGAAAGCGATCTTCTGGGCGATGCCGTCCTCCAGCACCCGGAAGTCGCCGGGCTTCAGTCCGGTCACGTAGCGGCCCTGGCGGCTGGTGACGCTGACGCTCAGCACCACCAAATCCACTTTGACGCGGAACACGGGGGCCTGACCCGAAGGTTGCTGCGCCCAGAGAGCGCCGGCCACGGCGCCGGTCGCCGCCAGCGCCGCCAGCAAGCCTCCGGCCAGGAGCATTCGTGCCTTCCGCCTTCTCCCCATCGACTCTTGAATGGTCACCTCCCCTGCACCCTTCCCTTCTTAGTTGAGTGCGGCCGCCTTGACTTCATCAAGCAGTTGCCGCCGGGCTTTCTGTCTGTAATCATCCCCAATCCACCGCAAGGAGCGCAACACTGCCGGCCAATCCTCCAGGTGCGTGGCGAAGATGCGCTCCACCACCTTCTGCGTCCACTGCGGAACCAGCAGATTCAGCTGGGCCGGCGGCAGGTACAGCTCGTCGGCCAGCGTCGCCCAGTACAGGTTGTTAGACTCCCAGCTTTCCGCCAGCACCCGGCTGGAATAGCCCATCAGGGTGGGAAAAGTGGGCAGGTTCAGCAGCTCCGGCCGGTAGGAATTGGCCAGGGTGGGATGAGGCGAGCCGAAGGCCTCCGAGATGCGGGCCGGGTTCGCCCGGCTCGGCTCAGCCTGGGCCAGCCGCCGGATCTCTCTTTCCACCGGGCCGCGGCACACCGCCTGAGCCAACCCTTCCGGCCGCCAGGCTGCATCCAGGTGTCCACGGGCCAGGAGGTAGAGTTCGGAAGGCGTACTCAACTCGATGGCCGCTCGCGCCTGTCCGGCTGCGAGCAAAGTGGCGATGCGGAACCGCCGGGCGGGAGTCATCTGGCGGCCCAGTATCTCCAAGATCCGCTCCCGCGCTTTGGGCTCCAGGGCCGCTCCGGCCAGCAGTTCCTCGCCCAGCCGCAAATGCAGCGCGAGCCAGTGCTGCTCCACAGCGCTGACCTGCCACCACCGCGGCACCTTGGCGCTAAGGATGATCTGCGGCACCAGGTCGCCCCAGATCAGGGCCTGCCGCTGGGTGGGAACCAGAAAATTCTGCTCGGCTTCGGCCAGCGCGTAGGCCAGGCCGGTGAGCGAGCCCAGCAACCGGCCTCCGCCGTTGGACGGCCAGCCGGTGCCGAACAGCTCCGTTTCGCGCCAGGTGCGGACCGCAGCCAGCACGCCCAGAAAGTCGTGGCTCCGCACGAACAGCGGGTTGGTGCGGATGATCTGCGCACCCGGCGGCGCGTAATAGATATAACTGAAACCTACGAGCGTGTCCCGCAGGATCGGCGCCAGCAACCCCCGCGTTTCCTTCAGCTTCTCCGGATTGCCGGCCGCCTTCTCCACTGCCTGCCGCAGGTTCAACTTGCGCTGCTCCTCGACATGCTTCTCAGTCCAGTAGCCGAAGGAGAAGGAGTTCTTCTCGACGCTGGTGAGCGTGGTTCGGGGCAGGCGGATTTCGGAGATCCGCGCCGCCAGCCGGTTAGCCATGGCCACGTTCAGCTTCTCGCCCCGCGAGACGCTCTCCAGGTGATCCGCCAGGTCGAACAGGGTCTTCAGCGAGACCAGCCTCTGCAGCTCGAACAGCGAAGCCAGCTCGGAGACGGCTTGGCGGTAGGTCTCCTGGTCCGCCGGGGCGGCGTTGCCGGCGAGCAACTCGAGCATGCGGTCCTGCCGCGAGACGCCCTCCGAAGATCCGGTCGCGGACAGCAGGGTCCGGACGCCAGAACGGCCGGCGTCGAACAGCTCGCGATCGTTCTTCACCGCAGCGAACAGGTCGGTCAACGATTTCAGCGGCCGGTCCGCCTGGGACTCGAGGATCTGCCCCTGCCGGCAGAAAATCTGCCAGACGCTTACCAGCGCCTGGAACATGCCGATCGTGTCGGAACGTTGCCCATGGTCCTTGATCTTGCTCAGGCCGGCCATGGTGTCCAGCATGGCGAGGATGGTTTCATCGCTGAGGCTGGGAGCATCGCTCAAGAGCGCGTACTGGGTTCCATATACCCGATGTTCGTTGATCAGCCGCGTGATCGTGGCCGGGCGCAAGGGAATCTTCCTATTGCGGTCGACTTCGCTGATGGCCAGGAAGATTTTCAGCGGCTCGTTTTCCACCGGCTTGCGGCACAGCGCGAACAGCGCCTCGACCAGATCATCCGGCGCTTTCCAACTGTTGGCCGCCCGCGTCAGCTTGCCGTCGTACTTGCCTTGGGGATGGTTGACGAAGAGCTGCTTCCAGGGCTCGAGGCCGCCCGGAATCCGCGGGACGCCATCCGTACCGATCTGCAAGCGGGAAGTCAGCAGCATCAGTTCGGCGTTCGACCGGAAGACCGGCCGCGCCGGCCCGGGGCTGGTGACGCGGCCGCGCACGGCCAAGTAGAAGCGCCTCATGCGCGCCGGCTCGGTGAAGTATTCCAGCGGGCGGCCGTCGAGGCGGGCCAGGGCGTCGAAGTAGCTGGCTAGCCAGCCGTCGTCCTTGGAGACCAGCTTTTCGATGAAGGCCAGGTAGAGCCGGGCCAGGGCCGGGTCGGCGAGGAGCACATCCAGGAAGTCGGCCGCCTGTTTGTTCTTCTCCCCGCTTACCCAATAAGCTGGTCCGAACAATACCGGGACCTTGGCCGGGCGGAACTCGTATTGGAAGGGCTGGTTCTTGTGCAGCGCTTCTTCGAGCTCGGCGAGGGGAAAGCCGGAGTCGGTGGTGAGAAAAGCCCGGGAGGCATTGACGGTCTCCAGCACCGCGTCGTCACCACAGCCATTGCGCAGCCGATAGCCGAGAATCTTGATCAACTGGCCCGTCTCGCTCGATTCGCAGGTGCTGATGCGGATCACCTGGTCGGGACCGGCCATCTGCGCCAGTTCCCGCGCCTGGGAGATGTAGCGGCTCAACAGCTTGAGATACTCGGTCGGCTCCAGGCCTTCCGTGTTGCGGGCCGCCTGGTATCCGCTGGTAACGAGGTTGCGCGCCAGGGCGGGCAGCAATTCGGAGAGCCCCAGATCGCCGGACAGCGCGGCCATGCGCTCGAATGACCGCAGCGCCCCCGGAATCTCGATCGTCTCCGAAGTAGCTGGTGATCCACCGGCAACCGGCCGGCCCAGCGCCCTTTCGACCTCTTCTTCGATCCTGCCGCCGGCGTCGCGATAGATTTGGAGCCCCCGCAGGGCGGCCTCCCGGTCCCCGGCGACCAGGTCCACCAGGGCCAGCCGCCGGGCCACTTCGGCCCGCTCTGCGCTCTCTTCGGGCCCCAGAGCGTCCAGTAATTTCTGATAGGCCTCCCGGCGCGCTGGGTCGTTGTAGCTATCCAGGAATTCCGCGTAGGCGCGCAAGGCCCCCACGCTCCGCGGATTCAGCTCGGCGGCCCGGGCCAGCACGACGCGGGCCCTCAAGGGCTCCCCGGTACGTTCCAGCTTTTGGGCAGGCGTGAGGGTCTCCTGGGCATACGCGGCCCCACCCCACACGGCCAAGAGACAACTCAACTGCTTCAAATACCGCATTACTTGTTCTCCGGATCTAGGAAGACCGATTCTAGGTGATCGGTATTGATTCTATGGCAGCGGGGGAGGGAAAACAACTACGGCTGCAGCCCGCGCAACACTTTCTCCTCGAGATGTGAAAAAATTTACATTACCTGGTCTTTTTTGTGCTCCGCGTGCAGGTGCTCCACGATCCGCCGGAAGAGGGCGGGTCCCACTAAAGCTGCCAATTCTTCGCTGCCGGCCTGGCGGACCCCTTCCAGACTCCCGAATGTTTTCAACAGTTTCTGCAAAGTACGCTCCCCGACGCCGGGAATCTCGCCCAGCTCGGACGCCAGTCGCGCCGCGCTTCGTCGCGTGCGGTGGAAGGTCACAGCGAACCGGTGCGCCTCGTCGCGCACCATCTGGATCAGGTGCAAGACGGGGGAATAACGATCCAGTACGACCGGTTCGTTCTCCTGCCCATAAACATAGACAATCTCCTCTTTCTTGGCGATGGCGGCCAGCGGCTGGTTGATGACGCCAAGCGCTTCCAAAGCTTCGGCGGCGGCGTGCAATTGGCCGAGCCCGCCGTCGATCAGCACCAAGCCGGGCAGGGGTTTGCCTTCCTGCTGCAGCCGGGTGAAACGGCGCGTGACCACTTCCCGCATGGAGGCAAAATCGTCGTTGCCTTCAACCGTGCGGATGATGAATTTCCGGTAATCGCTCTTTTTCATCCGGCCGTTCTCCCACACGACCACGGAAGCCACGGTGTCGGTACCCTGGGTGTGGGAGATGTCGAAGCACTCCATGCGCGGCGTGATCTCGGGCAGATTGAGAGCTTCTTCGAGGGCCGAGACAATCTGCCGGGAGCTGGGCTTCAGCACGCGGAAACGCTGGTCGAAGCTGTGCCGGGCGTTGCGTTCGACGAGCTCGAGCATGGCTCGCTTCTGGCCGCGCTGCGGCGTCAGGATTTCCACCTTGCGCCCGCGCCTCTCGCTCAGGTATTGTTCGAGAGCCTCCCGGTCCTCGAAGTCCAGAGGCACGTGGATCACGCCAGGGACGTACTGCTGCTCGAGATAGATCTGCTTGAGCAGAGCGGAGAAGAATTCCGAGGGGGCGAACTCCCCCTGGTCCTCCCAGAAGAACTCCCGGCGGTCGACGATGCGGCCGTTGCGCAGGTGGAACAGGTTGGCGGCCACCAGCGGCGGCTCGGCATAGTAGCCAAAGATGTCGATATCCTGGCCTTCGGCGGCGGCGATTTTCTGGCGGTCGCCGAGCTCTTCGACGGTTGACACCAGGTCGCGCAGCGCCGCCGCCTGCTCGAACTCCAGCCGTTCGGACGCCTGCTCCATGCACGCCTTCAGCTTCTGCGCCAGCTCTCCGTGGCGTCCTTCCAGGAATAGCTTCACTTCCCCGGCCGCCTGAGCGTAGATCGCTTCGGTAGTGAGCCCTTCTACGCACGGCCCCAGGCACCGATGAATGTGGTACTGCAGGCACGGCTGCGGGTGGAAGCGCGTCAAATCCACCTTGCACGACGGAACCTGGAAATATCGGTGGATGAAGGCCACCAGCCGGTGGGCGAGGTTGGCCGGGAAATACGGCCCGAAATAGAGGGAGCCATCGTTTTTCAGCCGCCGGGTGACGTAGACTCGCGGACATTTTTCTCCAGCCGTGAACTTGATGTAAGGGTAGGTCTTGTCGTCACGGAGCAGGACGTTGAAGCGCGGCTTCCATTGCTTGATGAGATTGTTCTCGAGCGCCAGGGCTTCCTTGTCGTTGTCGACCAGGATGTATTCGAGATCGGCCGCCTCGCTGATCAGCGTGCCGGTCTTGACGTCGGCCAGCCGCTCTTCGAGAAAGTAGCTGCGCACCCGGTCCCGCAGGCTCTTAGCCTTGCCCACGTAAATGACCTTGCCGCCGGCGTCTTTATAGAGATAGACCCCAGGACCGGCCGGCAAGGCGGCGGCTTTCTGCTTCAGGATTTCCAGGCTGTCGAGGAAGGCCATACTGCGGTCTTCTCTTGATTTTAGCGCGGGCGGGTGGGGGAACGTGTAGGCGGCGAAGGCCTTACTTCAAAGTTCGTTCGAAAAACGAGGCAACGGTCTCCAGCATGTGCTTCCTCGCCGGACCCGCGATTCCATGGCTCTTTTGGGGATACAGCATCAGCTCAAACTGCTTTCCGGCGCGCTCGAGCGCGTCGATCATTTGCATAGTGTTCTGGAAGGGCACGTTGTCGTCTTCGAGGTTGTGGAAGATCAGCAGCTTTCCCGCGAGCTTGTCGGCAAGATGCACCGGTGAACTGCGACGATAGCCCTCCGGATTTTCCGACGGGAGGCCCAGGTAACGCTCGGTGTAGATGGTGTCGTAGTTGTGCCAATCGATGTTCCCGGGGGCGCCTGCTGCTCCGGCCCGGAATAGCTCCGGCGCGTGCAGCAGTGAGTAAATGGTCATGAACCCGCCGTAGCTCGATCCGTGGATGCCGATCCGCGCAGGGTCGGCAAACCCCAGCGAGATCAGGTGGCGGACGCCTTCCTTCTGGTCTTCGAGCTCCTTAGCTCCTAAGGTCCGGAACAGGACGGATTCCCACTTGTGGCCCCGGCCGGCCGAGCCCCGGTTGTCTAGCTGCCAGATCACAAAGCCGCGATGGGCCATAACCTGGTCGAAGTTCGCGCCGTACCAGAGGTTACGAACGGTCTGGGCCCCCGGACCTCCATAGATCATGACGATGGCCGGGTATTTCTGGCCCGAGCGGAAGCCGGCGGGCTTGATAAGCCGGGCGTAGAGCAGCGTGCCGTCGGAGGCTTTCACCGGCACGATTTCCGTGGGGAGAATCTCGTATTCCTCGCCCGTCTTTCTGTCGGCTTCGAGGAACACCGCCCACTCCTTGCCTTCGCTGGTGTGAATGACCCGGCGCGGCGGCTCGCTCAGGCTGGAATAGCCATCTATGTAGTACTCGCACTTGGGGCCCATGGAAATGGCGTGGGTGCCGGCGCCCTGGGTTAGTCTCCGCCGTCCCTCGCCGTTCAAGCTCACGCGGTAGAGGTGCCGCTCGAGCGGGCTCTCTTCTGTGGAAACAAAGAAAATTTGCCCGCCGGGCTCGTCCACCGAGGCCACGTCATTTACTTCCCATTCACCCCGCGTCAACTGCGCCAGCTCCTTGCCGTCGATGGAGTAACGGTAGAGATGCCGAAAGCCGTCCCGCTCGCTCGACCAAAGGAATTCCTTGCCCCCGTTCAGCATCCGCAGGTCGTCGTGCACGTTGATCCAGTAAGGGTCGGGTTCCTCGAGCACCCGGCGGGTCGAGCCGGTCCGGACATCGCCCAGGATGATGTCCAGGACATTCTGGACACGATTCAGCCGCTGCGCCAGGAGGCCCTGGCTGTCGGGCAGCCATGCGAGGCGGGCGAGCAGCATATCCGGAGCCACGGCGAGGTCCATCCACCGGGTCTGGCCGCCCGCTGCCGGCGCCACGCCCATGCGGACGTTGGCATTCGGATCGCCGGCTTTGGGATATCGCTGCGGCTCCGCGATCGGATGCAGGTGGAGCAAATCGGCGTGGGGATAGAGCGGCTCGCGGCTCACGTCGAACTGCAGATAGGCGATTTGCTTCGAGTCCGGCGACCACCAGTGCGCCGTACCCAGGTTCAGCTCTTCAGGGTAAACCCAGTCGAGCTCCCCGTTCCAAACGGTGGCTGAGCTGTCCTGAGTCAACCGGGTGACCTTGCGCGAGGAGATCTCGAGCGAATAGAGTTCGTGGTCGCGCCGGAAGGAGACGCGGCGGCCGTCGGGGGAAAGCTTGGGGTCATGCTCGACCTCCGGGGTGGCGGTCAGTTGCGTCCAGCCGCCGGGCTCCGGAAAAAACAAGAACAGGTCGCCCCCGGCGCTGAGGAGCAGTTCCTTTCCAGAGGAGGACCACTGGAGGGTCTGCTCGCGCACATTGCGGTTCTGCCAGTCGAAGGCCTCCGGCGCAGGGCCCTTGCGGGCTCCGGCTTCCAGCTTGTCCATGGAGAGCAATTCCCGCTTGGCCCGCTTGGGGACGTCGTAGAGCCAGATCTTTTTCCCTTCCTGGAAGGCGAAGCTTTTGCCGTCCGGCGCCCAGACGGCCGGACCCGGCAGCGGGGGGCGCGTTGCCGTGAGGGACTCGATGGTGACCGGCTTTTTCTGAGCGACGATTCCGGCCGGAAGCAGCACGGACAGCAGCAGGACCACAATTGGACGAGTCATAGGTTTTCTGATTATACGCGCGGCTTTGACGCGGCAGCCTCGCGCTATAATCTTTCCGTGTCCCGGCGAATTTTCCTGCTTTGCTTTGCGCTTTGCTGCGTTAGCCCGTCCTTGGGTCAGAAGCGCCGCCCCGCCACGCCTGCTCCGCCACCTGAACCGGATCAGGAAGAGGAATCCGCCGAGCCGGAGTACAGCTTCAACCCCATCCAGGCCCAGAAGGAACTGCAGGTCGGCGACTTTTATTTCAAGAAGAAAAGTTACCGCGCCGCCGCCGGGCGGTATGAACGAGCCACCAAGTGGCAGCCGGACCTGGTCGACGCTTATTTCCGGCTCGGCGAGGCGCAGGAAAAGCTCAACCAGAAGGAAGCAGCCCTGGCCGCCTTTCAAAAATATTTGGAATTAGCGCCTTCCTCCCGGAAGGCGGCGGAGGCAAAAAAGAAGATCACCCAGTTGCAAAGCAAGGGCGCGAAGCCAAAATGACCGTTCCGGCCCCGGTGGAGAGGCCGCGATCCGGTGAAACATGAGCGACGAAGCTTTTGACGAGATCGAACAAGTGCTGCGGTCCGGCGGCTCCGAAGCCGGGTTCGATTTTCTGGCGCGCAAGTTCCGCGAGGAGAAGAACTATCCGCTGCTATTTGAAGCGCGACTCATGCAAAAGCGCCGCGAATTGGGACTGCCGCTGATCCGGATCGAGCTTCCAGAGGATTTGCCGGTCGAGACGCGCCGCGGCTACGAGGAGGCATACGTCCAGGTGGCCCGGGAGGTGGGCTCGCTCTTCCTGGCCGACGGCGACATCCCGCGCGCTTGGCCCTATTTTCGGGCCATCGGGGAAACGGCGCCGGTGGCGTCCGCCATCGAGCCGCTCGAGCCCCGCGACGGAATGGACGCCATCATCGAGATTGCCTTCTACGAGCGGGTTCACCCCCGCAAGGGTTTTGAGCTGATCCTGGCCAACTACGGCATGTGCCGGGCTATCAGCTACTTCGAGCAGTTCCCTGGCCGCGAGGGACGCGACGCCAGCCTCCGCCTGCTCGTCCGCACGCTGCACCACGACCTTGCGGCGAGACTGAAGCGGGCCATCGCGGCGCAGGAGGGAGCGGAACCGGAAACGGAAAGCATCCCTGATCTGATCGCCGGGCGGGACTGGCTGTTCGGACAATATGACTACTACATCGATACCTCTCACCTTGTTTCCGTCATCCGGTTCAGCGTAGAGGCGAGCGACCGGGAGACCCTGGCGATGGCCCTGGAGCTGACCGAGTACGGCCGGCGCCTGTCGTCCATGTTCCAGTACCGCGGCGAGCCGCCGTTTGAGGATACACATGTGGACTACGGGCTCTACCTGCGGGCGCTGCTCGGCGAGGATCTGGATGCGGCGGTCGCGCATTTTCGCGGCAAGCTTCCGGAAGGCGATCCGAAGGAGGCAGTCAGCGGCCCGGCGCAGGTCCTGGTAGGGCTGCTGGCCCGGCTGGGGCGCCATGCGGAGGCGATCGAGGTTTCCCTCCGGCACCTGGCCCACGTCGATCCGAACCAGCTCGCGTGCCCATCGGTCCCGCAGTTGTGCCAGATGGCGGGGGACTATGGGCGGCTGATGAAACTGGCCCGCGAGCAGGGAGACCTGCTGAGCTTCACCGCCGCGTCGATTCAATTATAAGTGCGGCGCGAGGAGGCCAGCACAACCGCCAGCGCCACGAGCACCGCCACCGGCAGCGGTAGCCTCGTCCACTCACCGGCTTTGATGTGAGTGAAGGTGGCCCCAACCATGTTGCAGGTGAGCAGCGCCGCTCCATAGAAGCGGACGGCCGGGATCAAGAGCAGGACGGCTCCGCCCACCTCCACCGTGCCGATCACGTAGACAAACCAGCTCGGATAACCCCAGTGCGCGAAATGCTCGAGGTGCATCTGCATGCCGGCCAGCTTCGATCCGCCGGCCCCGAGAAACATCAGCGCCAGCACGACCGACAGGATGGTGATGCCCAAGCTTTTTCTTGTTCTGGCGCCCACAAATACCTCTGCCTTATGCATTATCGCACTCTCGGGCCCGACTGCTGCCTGTTCCCTTTTTCCTTGATTTCCGTATAACCCGCCCCTATACTGCAACCACTGTTTTAGCTCGACACACGGGAGGCTCCCGATGCTGAGAACCATAGTACGCCTGGTTGTGTTTATCCTGGCCGTCGGCGCTTCCCTGTTAGAAGTGCGTGCGCAGGTTGGCGACAGAAATGATTTTCGCGCGGTCGGTCAAGAGAACCCGGCGCGTGATTTCGACATCCGCCAATCTCAGATGCCCACCAAGTCGCGGGGCCCGGCCGGTGTGCTCGAGGCGCAAGACAATGCGCTGGTGGAACAGCGAAAACGCGCGGCTGAGCTGTTTCTGGCAACGCCCGCCCCGGGCGCCGGACAGAAGCTCAGGATCTTGCTCAACGAGCACGGACTGCCCAAGGCTTACTTCCGGGAAGGGGCGGCGCTGAGCGCTCCCTCGCAAAGAGAGCCGGAGGAAATTGCGAAGGACTTCCTGCTGGGGCACAGCAGCATTTTTCCTTTCGCTTCGGCCGAAGTGGACAATCTGCGGCTCGCGGCGAAAGCCGTCTCCGGGGGCGCGACGTTTCTTACTTTCAACCAGACCTGGAACGGCATCGATGTGTTTCACGGCATGGTGAAAGTGGCGCTGAATGCGGCGGGCGAGGTGGTGCATGCCGGGGTCGGGGAAGTCATCCCGCAACTGAATTTGGCGGTAAATCGCAAGCTCAGTGAGGAGGAGGCGGTGCAGGCCGCCTTTCGAAGCGTCGATCTCGACAAGCCCGGAGAGCTCGAGGCGCTTCCGCCCAGGGAGGACGGCAAAACGGCCTTCCGCAATCCGCGGGGGGAGCGCTTCAGCGCGATTACAGTCGAGCTTTCGGTCTTTCCCATGACACCGACCTCGGCCCGGCTGGCCTACCGGATTTTTCTGGAGGCCGATCGGGAGGGCTGGTACGAGATGTTGATCGACGCGGAGAATGGGCGGCTGCTATTCCGGCACAACCTTTACGTCTCGGCGGCGCAGGGGCGGGTGTGGACGGAATCGCCGCTGAAAGGAACGCGCCAACTGGTCAACTTTCCTACCGGGTGGCTGGGTCCCGCCGCCACGGTGACCAAGGGCAACAACGTGGACGCTTACCTGGACGTGGACGGTAACGACACTCCCGACACCACAGCCGTCGCGGGCATTCAAAACGGGCGCGCTTCGAGTATGAGCCAGGTCTTTGATTTTCCCTTCGGCGACGGGACCACGATGCAGGATCCGAGAGGCTTCCAGCCCGGCGCAGTGACAAATCTGTTTTATTTCGTCAATACGGCCCACGACTATTACTACAGCCTGGGCTTCAATGAAGTAAGCGGGAATTTCCAGACCAGCAACCTCGGCCGGGGAGGAGTGGGGAATGACGCCGTGCTGGCGGAGGCGCAGTTCGGGGGGTTCACTAATAACGCAAGCTTTGCGCGGACGCCCGAGGGCACAGCGCCGAAAATGCGAATCGGCATTTTTACTCGCGGCACTTCCGCCAACACCGATGATCTGGACGCCGACTACGACGGCGAGGTCGTGATCCACGAATACGGGCACGGCGTTTCCAACCGGCTGGTGGGAGGCTTGACCAATGTAAGCTGCCTGGGAGGGCCGCAGTCCAGGGCCATGGGCGAGGGCTGGTCGGATTACTTCGCCTCCAGTTTTTTTAATAACCCGGTTCTGGGCGCTTATGCCACACAGAATGCCGTCAGTGGATTCCGGCGCCATAGCTACGAGGGCTACCCATTCACCTATGAAGACATCGGCAACCAGGGGTATGAAGTGCACCGGGACGGCGAGATCTGGGCCGCCACTTTGTGGGACCTGCGAAAAGTTCTTAGCCAGGCCACAACCGATCAGTTGGTGATCAACGCGCTCCGGCTAACCCCGTGCAACCCCAGCATGATTGACGGCCGCGACGCCATTCTGGCCGCTGACCAGGCCGCCAACGGCGGCGCAAATCGGACCGCTATCTGGCAGGGTTTCGCGCGGCACGGCATGGGATTCTCTGCTTCCGGCGTCGACTCCAATCCCGCGGGCTCCACTGTTTACAACGCCGCCTACGATCTGCCGCTGGATCTCGAACCCGGCAACGGCAATCCCGCCATCACCAGCCAGCCGATGACCATACCGGGTATGGGTGATCTGTATCTGTACGCCATAAGCGCTTCCGACCCGGACAGCGACCCATTGCATTTCGAACTGACGGAGGGCCCAGCCGGTATGACCATCGACCCGGTGACCGGCCTGATCCAGTGGACTACCAGTTTCGTCGGCCAGCGAGTGAAGGTCACGGTGACCGATGGCCACGGCGGTAAAGTGATACACGGCTTCTCGATATTCGTCGTGACCCTGCTGACTCCCGAAGTGCCTTTGACCATAGACGGGACCCAGGGGACTTTCGGCAACGCCGTCGTGTTTGTTCCTCCCAATACGCCACTCTTGCAGGTGACGATGCGGAACGGCACCGGCGACCCAGACCTGTTGCTCTTCTTTAATGACGGCAGTTCCTTCTCCGCTTCCGCGAGGGTCGGCCCCACGGAGACTCTGTCCCGCGGAAACCCCCTGCCCGGCTTTTGGGTCATAGAGGCGGCAGGCTTTAAGGCCTATTCAGGCGTTTCCCTGAAGGCCAGTTTCCCCATTCCGACATTTGTGCCCGGCAATGCCACGATGTCGAATTTATCGGGAGGAATAAGCAGCGAGACGTTCTATCGGGTTGCGGTGCCCGCCGGGGCGGCCTCTCTTAAACTGACCACAGCGGGAGGGACGGGCGATGTGGACGTGTTCTTGAAACAGGGTCAGGCCCCTAATTGCCAGGTCATCCGATCCAGCGCAACTCAGAAGAGAGGGACCGGGAGCGGGTGCGGGCCGCTGTTCTCCGTGGGTTTTGATAGCAACAACGAATCCATCACCGTAAACACCCCGCCAGCAGGGGATTGGTACATCAACCTGTCTGCGCCGGCCAACTACTCGGGCGTTTCCCTGACCACCGCGCTTACGGCGCCTTCCACCTTAGTTCTCAGCTCGAGCTCGATGGTCTTCTCCGGACTGGCGGGAGGCGCGGCGCCGACGTCTCAGACGCTCACCATCTCCAATGCCGCCAAGACGATGTACAACTGGACCGCCGCGGCCGTCTCCAATGCTGCACCGATGATGTACAGCCGGACCGCCGGGACCGCGGTCCTCTTGGGGGGCGGCTGGCTCGCACTGAGCCAAACCAGCGGCTCCGGAGATACACAGCTCACCGCGTCGGTCAACCCGGCGGGACTTGGGCCGGGGACCTACCAGGGCACGATCACGGTGACTGCGGCCGGGCTGGCTGGCTCGCCGCAGGTCGTCCAGGTCACGCTGACTGTTGGGACGGTCCCGGTGCTGGCTGTGGGGTCGGCAAGCTTGAACTTCTCCGCTATTCCCGGTCAGAATCCGCAAGCCCAGTCGCTCGCGATCTCCAATGCCGGCGGCGGCGTGCTGAATTGGACCGTCCTGGTGTCGACCACTTCGGGCGGGGCATGGCTCGATGTGGACATGACCATGGGCTCGGGCAACGCCACCCTGCAAGTGTCGGTGCTTTCGTCCGCCCTGGCGCCGGGAACTTACGGTGGCGCCATCACGATCACGGCGTTAGGCGCCGGCAACTCACCCACGGTTGTCGCGGTGTCTCTCACCGTCGCGCAGCCTGTGGTGCTGGCGAGCGCCGTCAGCGCAGCCAGCTTCGTACCTAACCGGCCCATCACCGAGGGCCAGATACTTTCGCTGTTCGGCGACAAGTTCACCGATCCCTGCTCGCTGGACCCGTCCAGCTCAACCCCGTGTCCCACCGCCACGGCGTTTCCACTGCCAGTGCAGCTTGGCGACACGCAAGTCACCTTCAACGGAACGCCGGCCCCGCTGATACTGGTGACGGCCACCCAGATCAACCTGGTGGCGCCATACGGGCTGACCGGACCGACGGTGACGATCGTGGTGATCCGGGGTTCGGTGTCCAGCGCGCCGCTGACCGTGCAACTGGCGCAACAAGTCATCGGCGTGTTCAGCGTCCTCAGCAACGGCGCCGGTGCGGGAGTGGTCCTGCACCTCGACGGAACGGTGGTGCGCCGCGCCGCGCCGGTCCAGACCAAAGAGATAGTGATTGCTTACGGGACGGGATTTGGCGGGGTGTCGCCGTCGGTGGGCACGGGCCTGCCGGCGCCCTCTTCGCCTCCCGCGCAGACGACCATTCCGATGCGTGTCTTCTTTGACGGAACCGAGGGGACCATCCTCTTCTCCGGCCTGGCCCCGGGCTTTGCCGGGCTCAACCAGATGAACATACAGGCACCGTCGTTCCTGGGGCGGCGCTATACGATCCTGCACATTCAAAGCGCCGTTTCGGTCTCCAATGAGGTTTCGCTGGGCGGGCCGGGCATCCTGGACATTACGCCCGGCGCCGCCGGCGTGGGGAATGACGTCACAGTCACCGTGCGCGGAATTAATTTCGCTTCCGGTATGGCCTTGCAGGTCGGCGGGCAGAACGTTCCGGCGACGTTTGCCGACGGCGCTTTACAGACCCTCACCGCCACCATCCCCGGAAGCCTGCTCGGCAGCGCGGGAACGGTTGCCGTGGTTGTGGTCGATCCGGGAGCGCCCAGGGAAGCGCCGAGCAACGCCGTCGAGCTGACGGTGCAATAGCGCGCCTGCCGTCAGGATCCCGTGCTGGAGTAGTTCTCGACGCCGCGGTTCCACAGCGCCAGCGAAAGGCCGGCAAACAGGAGGGTCACTACCGGCAGCAGGAAGAGGTAGGGCCGGTATTCCACGTGCCGCAGCAAGTGCGCCGAAGGGTAGAAGGTTGCGAATGCAAACGGGATGATCCAGCTCAGCAGGAACTGCAGGAACACATTGTAGATTTTGAGCGGGTAGCGCCCGAAGGCGAGCATGCTGTAGACGGGCGGGATGACGCCCACGCGGTCCTCCATCCAGAAGGAAACGCAGGTTAGCATCACAAATACTGAAACATAGATGAGGAAGCCGCACAGCGCGGCGAAGGCCAGGAAGAGCCAGTCGGCAGGGCCGAACGTCAGGTTCAGCCGGCGCGTAGCGTAGAGCACGATAGACAGGCCGATCACGCTGTCACTGAGCGCTTCCAGCCGGAACTGCTCGGACAGGATCTGGAAAAGCGAATGGATGGGGCGCAGAAGAATGCGGTCGAATTTTCCCTGGATGATGTAGACATCGCCGAAATAGTAAAGATTGATGCTGACGACGTTGAACAAGGAGAGAGGGAGCAGGCTGAAGCCGTACAGAAACAGGATTTCGTAGAAGGTCCAGTCGGCCAGGTGCGGAACGCGGCGAAACAGGATCAGCACCAGCCCCAGCCCGAAGGCCGTAGCCACCAGCGTGGTGAACACCGAGATGAGGAAGTCGCCCTTATAGGCCAGCCGGACCTTGGCGTATTGCAGGAAATATTCACCGAGCAGGCTGAGGTAGCGTTTCACTCGATCAGCCCCCGTGGATCGTGATCTTGCGCGACATCCGGTCCCAGAACCAGGCCCCGAACGTCGCGAGCATTACGACCCAGAGCGCCTGCACAGCGAGGGCCCGGGCGACCTGCGGGAAATTCAGCTTGCCCAGGTAGATCAGCATGGGCGTGTAGCCGATGTGCTCAAAAGGCAAGAAGGCGAAGAGCTTTTGCAGCGGGGCGGGGAACAAGGTCATGGGCACGAGTAGGCCGGAGAGCAGCTCCTGCACGAAAAACTTAGCCCGCAGCAGCCCCAGGATCGACTTGAGCCGGATGGCGCAGGCGCCCACGATAAAGTTCAACGTGGATACCAGCAGCACACTGCCCAGCAGTGAGAGAAGAAACAGCGCCCCGTGCGCCAGGCTCGCAGGCGGGCTCACCGGAAACACCAGCGAAAGCACCGCCGCCACCGGCAGGGAAAGCATGCCCAGGCGGAAAACCGTTTCGCCCAGCGCCTGGGAGATGAACATCCACTGCACGCTCACGGGTTTGATCAGCGTCATGCTGATCTTGCCTTCCATCACCTCCTGCGCCATATCCTGGTCGATGTTGTTGAAGTACAGGGAGCGGATCATCCATCCGACGGCGACGTAAGTCACGATTTCTCGGAAGCTGAAGCCGGCGAAATGCGGGTCGCTCGCGTAGAGCGCCTTCCAGATGAAGTAGTAGACCGTGACGTTGAGGAAGTAAGTGAGCACCCCGGTGTAATACCGGAGGCGGAAGGCCAGGATGTTGACGAAGCCGATCCGGGCGAATTCGCGGTAGACGCGCCAATTCGCTATCTCGGCCGCCGCGCTCATCTTCCGATCTCCAGGACGGAGGGACCGGTGTAGATGCGCCGGACGATCTCTTCGATCGGCTCTTCCTGGATGAAAATGTCGCGCACATCAACGGCCGCGACGATGCGGCGGATCACTTCCCCGGCGGAGTGCTCGCTGCGGTCGAAGGTGAGCCTGTAGGTCAGCTCGTCCAGCCGCTCGCGGAAAATGCTGTTCGCGCCCAGCGATTCGAGGGCCGGCGCCTGGGCCGGCTCCTTCAGTTCGATCTTCACCTGCAGGTGGCGCCAGAGCTGCCGCTTCAGCTCCGCCAAAGCGCCGTCGAAGAGCACCCGGCCGTGGTCGATGATCATCAGCCGCCGGCAGAGCTCCTCGATGTCGGCCAGGTCATGGGTCGTGAGCAGCATGGTGGTGCCGAAGCGGGCATTCACTTCTTTCAGGAATTGCCGCACGTTGGTCTTGGCCACCACGTCCAGTCCGATGGTCGGCTCGTCCAGGAACAGGAGCGGCGGGTTGTGGAGCAGTGACGCCGCCAGATCGCAGCGCATCCGCTCGCCCAGGCTCAGCTTGCGCACCGGCGTGTTCAGGTAGCGCTTGATCTTCAGCACCTGGTCGAATATCTCCATGCGCGCGGCGTAATCAGCGTCCGAAACGTCGTAGATGCGCTGCAGCAGCCGGAAAGATTCCACCACCGCGATATCCCACCAGAGCTGGGTGCGCTGGCCGAAGACGGCGCCGATGGTGCGCGTGTACCGGGTCCGGTCGCGATAGGGGACGTAGCCGTTGGCGGCGGCGCGGCCGGCAGTGGGCTCGAGAATCCCGGTCAGCATCTTGACCGTGGTCGATTTGCCGGCGCCGTTAGGGCCGATATACCCCACCATCTCGCCCGGGCGGATGTGGAAGGACACTGCGTCCACGGCGCGGACAGTCTGGTACTGGCGCACGAAAAGGTTTTCGATGGCCCCCCGGATTCCTTCTTTGCGCTGAAAGGTGCGGAAGTCTTTGGTGAGGCCTTCAGCCTCCACTTCGCCTGTCATGGAAAGAGATCATTCTATCATGCCGGAATGGGCGCTCCTCTTCCGCCGCCGGTGGATGTAACTGGATGAAACGGGATGTTGGTCTCACGGTTTCTTGGTGCTAGAATTCTCGCGTGCCTTCCGGCGAGCCCAAGCAAGTTTACTCCCGCGAGGACGTCCGTCGTATTCTCAAAGTCACCCAATCCCGGTTGCGCTCCTGGGAGCGGAACGGCTTTATCGACCGCAGCGAGGAGTACTCCTTTGCCGATCTGATTGCCCTGAAGACCCTGCAAAAGCTCCGGGAGAAGCGCATACCCTCCCAGCGTATCCGGCGCGCGCTGGACTCCCTCTCCAGAAAACTGGCGGGCATCGATCACCCGCTGACGGAGCTGAAGATCGTTTCGGACGGGAAGAAAATCGCCGTGGACCTGGGCGACGGCAGGATGGAGGCCCTCACCGGCCAACTGCTCTTCGATTTCGAGACCAGCACCCTGCGGACCGTCACCGAGCTGAAGGGCCGGGAGAAGCAGTCCCGAGAGGTCCGGGAGCAGGAGTCGGAGCATTGGTTCCAGCTAGGGCTGCAACTGGAAGAGGCCGGGGCGCCGGCCGAGGAGGCGCTTGCCGCTTACGCCCGCTCGCTCGACCTGAACCCCAACGCCGCCGGGGCCTGCGTCAACATGGGGACACTCTACTACCAATCCCGCGATCTTCCCAAAGCGGAGCATTATTACCGCCGCTCGATCGAGATCGACCCGGCACTGGCGCAGCTATCTGAAGATTGATTCCACCAGTCCGTGGGCCGGCATCGCCCGCCAGCAACTCGGCAGCCTGCTGCGCATCACCCTGGGGGGGAGGCGGTGAGGCGCTCGTGAGGGCGCTCGCCCGCTACCGCCTCAGCTCCGCCTGCCAGTTCAGCACTACGTTGATCCGGGCGGGCGGGGGTTCACCCGCCGACTCGGTGAGCAGAAAACGCCGGCCGTCGCCGAAGGGGGCGTAACCCAATATTCCCGCGAAAGGCGCCGACCTAATGCCGGCGCGGGTCACATCGAACAGCCTGTGCGGCGCGCCGATTCCCGGCGCCGCGCCCAGCTTTACGTCCACGGCCATGAGGTTGTCACCCGCGGCGTAATAGAGCTCCCGGCCATCCTTGCGCCACGTGGCGAAAACGCCGCCGCCGGTCGAGACCCGAACCTTGGCCCCCGCGGGGCCTCCTGGCGCGCCGGGCAGGAACGGACGCAGATAGATCTCATTCCGGCCCGTCTCATCCGAGCTGTATGCCATCCAGAGGCGCCCCTGGCTGTCGGCTGCCGGCGACAGCGTGCCCGCGCGTTCGTTGAACTCCGTCTTCAGAAACGGAAATGGCTTGCGTTCGCCTTCGAGCGGAAGCACCCAGATGTCCAATTTAGTCTGGGGATCGTTTTCGTCGTAAACCAGAAACCGCC
>JACQDG010000491.1 GCA_016201185.1 Acidobacteriota bacterium
CAAGGAACTTAAGAACCGTCTTGGCAAGTATCTGCGCTTGGTACGGGAAGGGGAAACGGTCGAAATCACCGACCGGGGCCGACCGGTCGGGTGTATTTTGCCGGCCGCAACCCCGGAAGACCGGGCGAGAGCGGAAATGCTCGCCGCCCTGGTGTCTAAAGGCGGCTTCCGCGTGGGCGCCGGGAAGCTCCACCGGAGGCCGAGGCCAACCGTCCTCAAGCCTGGAAAATCCGTGGCGGACATGGTGGCGGAGGAGCGGCGGTAGATGTTGTACCTCGACACCTCAGCACTGGCCAAGCTCTACATTATCGAGCCGGGCGGAGAAGCGGTGGAGGCGCTGGCAGAGGAGAACGAAGGCGGGCTCTCGACGAGCGTCGCTACGTTCGCCGAGGTTCTATCGGTGCTGGCGCGATCGTTGAGGGAAAAGAGAATCTCACGCCGGAACTACCAGGTTCAGAAGCAGGCCTTTCTCACCGACTGGAGCGCTTTCCATGTGGTCGATGTGACCCCGGCGGTTCTGTCTCCGGCGCCGCGGCTGATCGAGCGGTACGGGTTGAGAGGGTTCGATGCGATCCAGCTCTGCTCGGCGCTGTGGATTGGAAGGCCGCTGTTTGCCTGCTTCGATCTGCGATTGCGCCAGGCGGCGGCGGCACAAGGGCTCAGCGTGATGCCGTAACGGTTTACTCGGCCTTCACCGGGTTGCGGAGCTCTCCCAGCCCTTCAATCTTCACCGCCACAACGTCGCCCGCCTGCAAAAAAACGGGCGGCTTGCGGGCAACGCCGACGCCCGGCGGGGTGCCGGTGGAGACCACGTCGCCCGGCTCCAGCGTCATCAGCAGCGAAAGATAAGCCACCAGGTCCGGGACACGGAAGATCAACTGGGAGGTGGAGGAGTCCTGCAGGACGCGGCCGTTCACTTCGCAACGGATGCGGAGGTTGTGGGGGTCGGGGACTTCGTCGGCGCCGACCAACTCGGGGCCCAGGGGGCAAAATGTGTCGGCGGTCTTGCCCATGATCCACTGGCTGGTGGCGCGCTGGAAGTCCCGCGCGCTGACGTCGTTGGCCATGGTGTAGCCGAAGACGTAATCGGCCCAGCGGGAGGCCGGGATGTTCTTGCCGCGCCGGCCGATGACGAAGGCCAGCTCGGCCTCGTAGTCGACTTCCTTGGAGGCGGCGGGTATCAGGATGGGCTCGCCTGGGCCGATCACGGCGTTCGAGAACTTGGCGAATATGGTGGGGACCTCAGGAATAGGCATGCCTGTCTCGATGGCGTGGTCACGGTAATTCAGGCCGATCAGGATGAGCTTCCCCGGCCGCGGGATGGGGGCGTGAAGGCGGACCGCGCTTAGCGGATGAACCGCCGTCGAGGGCGGCGCCGCGGTCAGTTTCTGCGCGGCCTCGCGGGCCCGCTCCCCATCATCCAGGAACGAAATCACGTCGGAATAGCCGGCCGCCGACAAATCAATCACCCGGCCGGCGAAAACCATCCCCGCCCGCCGGTCCCCGCCGGCCGAAAACGTCACCAGTCGCATGGAACCCTCACAGGAATGAAGGGATCATCATACTACAGGCCGCCGGCGTTCTCTCGGAATCTCCGTCTCCACGAACTCGCGCAGCCGGCCAAGAGCGTCGTCCCACTGCCTTGAGATCAGGTCGAGGTAGCGGCGCGCGTCTTCCAGGCGCTGCTGATCCAATTGCCAAACGCTCTCGCGCCCGTGCCGCGTGCTGTGCACGAGACAAGCTTCCTCCATCACGCGCAGGTGTTTGGTGATCGCCTGACGAGTGATCTTGGAGCCGGCGGTGAGCTTCGTGATGGACATCGGTCCTTCATCACAGAGGCGGTAGACAAGCCGTAAGCGGGTCTCGTCACCCAAGGCTGCGAAAAGAGGCGCCGAGCTCTTCGCCTCTGCCATGGCTTTCGAGCTACGGCGCATGGACCAGGTACCCCTCGATCAGCTTCACCACCATGCCCCAGCCTTGCTCGTTCGCTGTGAACGCCTTCGCCCGGCGCGCCAGCGGGATTCGATCGAAGCCTGACTCCGTGACGGTCAGCATGACGCCTTCCGCCACTTCCTCCAGCGCGAATACGACGAGCGTCGTCGGCTCGACGGAGTAGTCGACGCCGCGCTCAACGGCGAAGGGATGCCACCGGAAGGAGAAAAGCCGCTCGGGTTCCATCTGCTCGATAGTGATCTCAAACGGTATACCTTCGTACTCCTTCTGGGCTTTGGCTACCTCGGGATCGACCGTCGTGGGTACGATTACCCCGCGCATGCAGGCGCCTGGCGTGAACGGCCCATCGAACTTCATGCCGAACCAGGTCCCAAACTCTGCGGAGTCAGCCAGTGCGTGCCAGACTCGTTTCCGCGGCGCCCGCAGAAAGATCTTCTTCTCGATTCGATCTGTGCTCATGCGGCAACCTCCTGGTTGCATATTAGCAGCGGCCAGGATAAAATGCAACCACTAAGTTGCAGGACCTTCAGGGCCACGGTCCGGCTCGGCTGGCTTCGAGTGGGGAGCTAGCCACCTACTGCGTAGCTAGCCGAACCAGGCCCGCGATCTTGGTCGACCCTTGCTCCTCTCTGCGATAATACAGGCAGGGGGTATGGAAGCACGTTCGCTCCGGCCCAGGGATCACAAATTGCTTTTTTGCAAAACAAAGCCA
>JACQDG010000483.1 GCA_016201185.1 Acidobacteriota bacterium
ATTCGATGACGTAGCCGGCTTCGCCGACGCCGACGCGGGCGGCCACGTCGTTGGTCTTCACTTCTTCGGTGCCGCGGCCCTTGATGCCGGTGGAGGCGTGCTCCACCACCGGGTCGGAAAAGACGCGGCGGACGATGCGCGGCCACTCCAGCTCCTCCATCACGAAGGCGGCCGTGGGGCAGACGTCCGGCTCGGGCTCAAAGCGGAAGCGGAACAGCTTGGCCAGGCGGCGCACGGTGCGGACCATGACCGGATTCAAGTGCTCCTGGCTCATGCCGCGGAAGCAGGTGGAGCACTCCACGCACTCGTCGTAGTTGATGGTGGCGCGGTTGATTGCCGGATCGATGTAAATGGCCCCCATGGGGCACACCGGGATGCAGTTGGCGCAGGCGACGCATCTTCGGGGATCAATTTGCATGACGCCGAACCTCGAGCTTGCCGTAGTTTAGCACACCGAACTGGGCCCAGTGACGGGAGTACCGGAAACTCTCGGTGCGGACTGGCGCACAGGGAACCATTGCGGACCGGAGGTTTCATGTGTAACAATGTGTCACATGAGACGGGTCAACGTGCGGGAACGCCATCACCGGACGGGCGCTATTGTCGACCAGGTGGCACGCGGCGACGTGGTGGTGATCGAGAAGCGGGGGGTGCCGGTAGCCGAGATGCGTCCGGTGAACCCGGCTCCCATAGGCTTTCCCCCCAGCCGTTGGGATGTGCTCAAGAAGTTTCCCCGGCTAAAGGGCGATAGCGGCCGATTCATCTCCGCAGATCGCGACCGGGGCTGATGTGTACTACTTCGATTCGGCGTACGTGGCCAAATGTTATTTGAACGACCCCGACTCGGAGGGGGTACGGAACCTGGTGCGCGCCCCGGCCGTACTGTACTCTTCGGTGATATGCATTGCCGAAGTTTCATCCGCCATCCATCGGCGAGTGCGTGAAAGGTCCCTGTTGCGACGGCAGGCGCTGGAAATCGGCGAACTGTTTCGAGCCGACGTCGAGAGCGGTGTCTGGCGGCTCGTGCCGGCCTCCGAGTTCCTGCTATGGGAGGTTCACGAAACGCTGCGATCCCTGCCAGCGAGGGTTTTCTTGCGCTCCGCCGACGCGATTCACCTGGCTTCGGTGCGCGCCGCCGGGCTTTCGGAAGTCTGGACCAACGACCGGCAGATGCTTCGCGCGGCCCGCTATTTCGGCCTCCAGGGCAGGTCGGCGTAGGAGCGAGAAGCGGCCGGTTCCGATCCTTTCGTCGCCAGATTAGACCACTGCTGAGCGGGTGGGATCGATGCGGGTGGCCAGGGCCGCAGCGATCAGGCACATGGCGCTGGCTACAAGAAATGGCCAGTTCCAGCCCAGGCGGGTGGCCAGGTACCCGATCACCACGGCCGACAAAGCTCCGCCGATGTTGCCCAGCGTATTCATGACGGCGGAGACCGAGCCACTGGAGTCGCCGCCGATGTCCAGGCAGATGGCCCAGGAAACAGCCACGGTGAGCTCCAGTCCGGCCAGCGCCAGGGTCAAACAGAGCAAGCCGGTGACGGCGTCCTCGGCGAGCACGCCCGGGACGAGTCCGATGCCGGCCACCGCAAAGCCGAGGACGGAGACTATCAGCCGCCCGCGGCGCAGGTCGTTCAGCCCGTGGGCCAGCCGATCGGAAAGCCAACCCCCCGCCATGTTGGCGAAGGTGGCGGCCAGCAGCGGCGCGCCGGCGGCAAAGCCCATCCGCAGGCGCGTGAAGTGCCGGGCTTCGACCAGGTAGGTGGGGAGCCAGAAGAGGTACATCCACAGTACCCAGCCGTAGCAGAAGTACATAGCACTCAGGAACCACAGGTCGCGGCTGCGGAGGATGCGGCCCCAGGGAACAGCAGGCGCGTTGGCCGGGACGCCGGGCGGCGAATGCCTGGCGGGCAGAACCTCCAGCTCGCCTGGGCTGACCCCGCGATGGTCCCGCGGATCATCTCGATAGTATAAGTACCATCCCACGGCCCAGAAGATGCCTCCCGCCCCGAAGATATAAAAGGCCCAGCGCCAGCTTAGGGCGGCGACCAGAAAGGCCACCAGGGGCGGGGTGACGGCGGCGCCGAAACGGGAGCCGGCATGCTGAAAACCCTGGCCGAAGGCGCGCCGCCGGGCCGGCAGCCAGCGGACAAGGGCACGGGCGCTGGCCGGAAAGGCCGCTGCTTCGCCCATGCCGAAAAGAAACCGGGCCACGGCCAGCGTGACGGCGTTCGACGCCAGTCCGGTAGCCGCCGTGAAGGCCGACCACCACGCCATGGCCCCGGCCAGCACCAGGCGCGGCCCGTAGCGGTCCGCCATCCATCCGCCCGGCGCCTGGAACAGCGCATAAGCCCAGTTGAAGGCCGACGTGCTCCACCCCATGGCGATCTTGCTCAGGTGAAAATCGGCCATGATGGCCGGGGCCGCACTGCCCATCGCCACCCGGTCCATGTACATGATGAAGGAAGTGAGGAAGGTCAGCAGCACTACCCGGTGGCGCACGCGGCTGGCGGGCATCCTGCGCATTATGGAGGGGAATCCGGCGGGGCGCAAGCCTGTGTTATACTGCCACCCGGCTCAGAGGGCCCTTATGCTCCGAGGACTCGCGATAGTCTTCGCCTGCGCGTTGGCGCTTGAGGCGCAGGAAGCAATCGAGGAGCCGCTTCCCAAAGAAAACCCTTACACCAGTCCGGCCGACGTGGCGCGCGGCCAAAAGCTGTTCTTCGGCCATTGCGCCACCTGCCACGGGCCGCAGGGCAACGGCGGTCGCGGCGCCAACCTGGCCCGGCCGAAACTGCGGCGGGCGGCGGACGATCCCAGCCTTTTCCGGCTGATTCGCCTGGGCATCCCGGGAACGGAAATGCCCGAGACCTGGGACATGACCCCGCGGGAAATCTGGCAGGTGGTCGCTTATGTAAAGACGCTGGGCCGCTCCGCCGTCGAAGCTGTGCCGGGCGACCCGCGGAAAGGCGAAGAGTTGTTCCTCACGAAAGGCAACTGCGGGCAGTGCCACACCGTGCGCGGGCGAGGCGGGCGAATGGGGCCGGAGCTCACCGAAATCGGCGCGCGGCGGAGCGCCGCCCACCTGCGCAAGTTTCTGCTGGACCCAGTGGCCGAAGCGCCGGAGAACCCGGTCCCCTGGGCGAAGTACCAAGCTGGGTTCATGCAAGTCCGGCTGACCACCAAAGACGGCCGGCGCATCACGGGTATTCGCCTGAACGAAGATACTTACTCGGTTCAAGTCCGTGACTTCTCCGACCGCCTGTTCTCCTTTTGGAAACAGGACCTGGTGGAATACCAAAAGGAGCCCGGCAAAACGCCCATGCCGAGCTATCGGAACGTGTTTTCCCAGGCGGAGCTGGACGACATCGTTGCCTTCCTGGCTTCGCTGCGGGGTGAGTGATGAAAGCTAGCTTGATCCTCCTGGCCTTTGCGCTTTCGCTCGCGGCGCAGGTTCCGTATGACCGCATCCGTCAGGCTGACGCGGAACCCGGTAACTGGCTGACCTACTCGGGCAACTACAATGCCCACCGCTACTCGCGGCTCAACCAAATCAACACAAGCAACGTGAAACGCCTGAAAACGGCGTGGGTGTATCAGAACCAGACCACCCATTACTTCGAAACGACACCGCTGGTCGTTGACGGCGTGATGTACATCACCGAGCCGCCGAGCGACGTGACGGCGCTCGACACCCGCACCGGGCGGCCGCTTTGGCAATACCGGCGGACCACGCCCAAAGACGTGCGGGTCTGCTGCGGCCAGGTGAACCGGGGCCTGGCGGCTCTGGACGACCTCGTGTTTATCGGCACGGTGGATGCGCACCTGATCGCGCTGGACGCGAAATCCGGGATTGTGCGCTGGGACGTCGTCGTCGCCGACTACAAGACCGGCCACGCGATTACAGCGGCGCCGCTCGCGGTGAAGGACAAGGTGATTGTGGGCATCGCCGGCGGCGAATATGGCGTGCGCGGCTTTGTGGACGCTTACGAGGCTAAGACCGGGAAACCAGCCTGGCGATTCTGGACGATCCCCGCCCCGGGCGAGCCGGGAAACGAGACCTGGGCCGGCGACAGTTGGAAGACGGGCTCGGCAACCACCTGGGTCACGGGCTCTTACGACCCGGAACTGAACCTGATTTACTGGGGGACGGGAAACCCGGGGCCGGACTGGAACGCCGACGTTCGCGCCGGCGACAATCTGTATACGGACTGCCTGCTGGCGCTGGACGCCGACACGGGCAAGCTGAAGTGGCATTTCCAGTTCACGCCGCATGACGGGCACGACTGGGACTCGGTGGAGATTCCTGTTCTGGTGGACGGCGAGGTCCGCGGCCAGCGCCGCAAGCTGGTGCTGTTCGCCAATCGCAACGCTTTCTATTACGTCCTGGATCGCCAAAGCGGGGAGTTTCTGTCGGGGAAGCCCTTCGCCAAACAGACCTGGGCTAAAGGGCTCGACGACCGCGGCCGGCCGATCC
>JACQDG010000484.1 GCA_016201185.1 Acidobacteriota bacterium
CACACAGCGCATGCCGCTGATGGCCAGGCCGATGCCGAATCCCACCGTGGCGGACTCGCACAAAGGTCCGTCGCGCACGCGCTCGGGCCCGAACTCATCGAACAGCCCGCGGTAGACGCCGAACGTGCCTCCGTAAGCGCCGATATCCTGCCCCAGCAGGACCAGCTCCGGCTGGCGCTGCATCTCCTCCCGCAACGCCTGATTGATCGCTTCCCGCATTGTCAGTTCCGGCATGATTCTTCTCCGGCAGGAGAGACTCAGATAGCCCCGGCGCTCCTCAAGGCCGCAATTTTCTCGTCGGCGTATTGCAGATCTTTCTTCAAGATCGATTCGGTATCTTCACCCAGGGTCGGAGCGCGGCGGTGAACCTCCCGCCGCCCGCGAAACCGCACCGGCGTGTTGACCTCCAGCACACGGCCGAAAACGGGGTGATCCAGCTCTACAACGGCCCCGCGCTCGATCAACTCCGGATCCCGAAGCGCCTCGGACAAATCTCGTACCGGGGCGCAGGGCACTTTGTCCCGGAGCGCTTCGAGCCATTCCGCCGTGGTGCGCTCCAGGAAGTGCGCCTGCACAGCGGCCACAGCTTCTTCGCGATGCTCGAAGCGCGCCTGGAAAGTAGCAAACCGCGGATCGCGGGCTAGTGCCTCATCGCCAAACGCCTCGCATAACTCCAGCCAGAATTTCTCCTTTCCGCAGAAGATCGTGACAAAGCCGTCTTTGGTACGGAAAGTCTGCACCGGCACAAGTGTCTGATGCGCCGAACCCGGGTAGCGGACCGGCTCAAAGCCCTTGTTCAGGTTCCAGATGGCGAGATAGGTCAGCATGGAGTAAGCTATGTCCAGCAGACTGACTTCCACGTTTTGGCCCAGGCCGGTCTTCTCTGCCGCGTAGAGAGAGCTCAGGATGGCCATCGCAGCCGCGAAGCCTGCCGCATGGTCGATGAAGGACACCCCGCACGCTGCCGGCGGGCCGCAGGGATCGCCGGTGATGCTCATGTAACCCGTCATCGCTTGCATCAGGTAGTCGTATCCAGGCTCTTTGGCCCGGGGCCCTTCGGAGCCGAACGCATTCAGCGAGCAACAGACGATCTTCGGGTTCACCGGGCCCAGGGCGGCATAGTCAATGCCCAGTTTCGCGGGCTGGTCGCCCCGCAAATTGTTGAAGACGACATCCACTATTCTTGCCAGGTCGCGCAGGACCTGGCGTCCTTCAGCCGTCCGGAGATTGAGCGTGATGCTCCGCTTGTTGCGATTCCAGGATTGAAAATAAAGACTGTCCCCTGGGATTCGATAGGGCGGAACAAAACGGGAGACTTCCCCGCCGGTGGAGGGGTCCTCCACCTTGATCACCTCTGCGCCCAGATCGGCGAGGTTGAGAGTGGCGAATGGCCCTGCGCCAAATTGAGAGAAGGCCAGTATTCTGACTCCGGCAAGAGGCAAGGACTCCATGGCGACGGCTAAGCGGGACGCTTTGGAACGAGCACGCGGCGCCGCAGGGTGAGGACGGTTTCCCCGCGCTGGTTATACCCGCGAGTCTCCACGTAGACGATCCCGCGATCCGGCTTGGTGGCAGATTCCTTTTTCTCCAGAATGGTGCTTTCAGCGTAAATCGAATCTCCGTGGAACACCGGTGCGACGTGCTTCACCTGCTCGTACTCCAGGTTGGCAATGGCGCGCCCACTGATATCCGCCACGCTCATACCCACCACCAGGCTGAACACGAGGGTGCCGACCACCAGGCGCTGACCGTGCTGCGTTTGGGCGGCATAGTGGGCATCAATATGCAGCGGGTGCTGGTTCATCGTCATCAGGCTGAACCAAGTGTCATCGGCTTCGGTGACGGTGCGCCCGGGCCAATGCTGGAACACCTGACCAACCTCGAACTCCTCGAAGTATCTTCCAAACGGCATGACCTCCCCAAACTACTTACACGGGAACCTCGCTCGCGCGATACTGCTCGATAACTTCGGCGCGAAGCGGCATGCCCAGGCCCGGTTCCTGTGGTACGACCATACGCCCGTGGGCGATTTTGGGACGTCCAACGGGCAGCTCAAACCACATGGGATCCCGCTGCCGATCGGGAAAGATTTCGACATAGAGGCCATGGGGAACAGAAGCAAGCAGATGAATGGCCACTTGCGGCTCCTCATGATGCCCCATCTTTACGTGACACATGCCCGCCATCGCCGCCACGCGGCGCCATTCCGTGATGCCGCCACCGATGGTCGCATCGAAGTTGAGAATATCCACAGCGCCGGCCAGCAGCAGGTCGCGGCAGCCAAACCGGCTGATCTCGCCCTGCCCGGCCACAACCGGAAGGCCGCCGTACTTTCGCACCAACGCCAGGCCTTGCAACTGATCGAACCACTGCACCGGTTCCTCGAACCATCGAACGTTGTAACCCAGCACCCGCCGACAGAACTCCAGGGCCTGGTCGACCGTCCACGCCTGGTTGGCGTCGCAGGCGATCAGGAAATCCTTTCCGACAGTCTCCCGGGCAAAGCGCACCCGGTCCGCATCCTCAGCAGGCGTGAGGCCGCCCACCTTGAGCTTGATTCCGCTCAATCCGGCTTCCTTGTAAGACAGCAGCTCGCAGGCGAGGTCCTTTTCCGCCTTGCCGCTTTCATAATAGCCCCCGATGGCAATGACCGGGACCTCGTCCCGGTACCCCCCCAGCATCTTATAGAGGGGCAACTCGAGCGCCTTGCCCATCGCATCCCAAACAGCGATGTCGACGGCCGCAATGGCCTGCATCAGAATGGCCTTATTGGCCAGATCCAGGGTGTGAATGCCGCGATTTGCCTGATCGAGGCATTTGCATTCGAACATGGCTTGCCAGTGCCGCTCCACATCGAAAACATCCTGCCCCCGCAGCTTCTCCCCAAAGTGGCCGTTGATCAAGGCGGCTATTTCCTTCTGGTATTTCTCCTCATCGCCCCCGAACGTCTGCCCGACAACTCCGTTCGCCAGGCGGACCTGGGTTACCAGGGTGTAGCGGGAGGTGATCCGGTAAGTGCCGCCTTGAAAGGTTTTCTGCAGGCTCTTCTCAAGAGGGATGGCACTGACCTCCACGATCTGCGTCTTCATTTCACTCCCTTTAACTGCTCTACGAATGCCGCCAAGCTGTGCTCCCCCTGCCCGAGAAAGCGGGCCGCGGCCGCGCCATCCGTGACCCGATGGTCCACGGCCAAATTAGCCCACATGCGCCATCCTAAAGTCATCTCTCCCTGTTGGACGACCGGCTCTTGTAGAATCCGGCCGACGGCTAGGATAGCGGTCTGCGGCGAGTTCAGGATGGGCACAAAGAAATCGGCTCCCTCTGCTCCGAGGTTCGTTAAGGTAAAGCAGCCGTTCAAAAGCTGGTCCATCTTGAGCCGGTGAAGCCGGGCGGATTCAGCCAGTTGGCGCCGCGTGTGACTCAATTCGGCAAGCCCCAGGGTATTGGCGCGAGGAATCACCGGGGCCACGACACCCCGATCCGTGTCAACCGCAAAAGCCAGGTTCACCTCGGATGCGGGCGAGACCGCCCCGCCGGCCCACGTGCTGATGAGAGCGGGAAATTGAGGCAGCAACCGCCCCAAGCTGAACAGCATAAGGTCGGTCAGCGAAACGCTCTCTCCTATTTGTTCCAACGCCCAACGCTTCGCTTCCATCAGGCCAGCGGCATCTATCTTCCGGCCGATGTGGATATGGGGAATGGTTTGCCAGGCCGCCGTCAGGTGCGCCATTAACTCTTTCCGGCCGAGAGAACCGGCCGGCCGTGCTACAGGTCTGGAGGCAACGGCTCGCTCCACATCCTGTTGCGTAATGCGCCCTCCCGGTCCCGTACCCAAAACGGACTTCACGTCCACCCCTAGTTCGACCGCCACGCGCCGGGCGGCAGGTGTGGCGCCGACGTGAGATGGGGGAGCAGCCGATTCTGCCGCTTGAGCCGCCGGCGGATTCCCACTCGGAATCGGGGCGAGGGAAGAGGAAGGCTGCATAACCGGCTCGGGGATCTCTTCACTTGCTTGACCGATCCAGCCGACCACCTCGTCCACGCGCACCTCGCCTTTAGGCCTAAGAATGCGCAGGAGCACCCCGGAAGAGGGCGCCGGGACCTCTAGGATCGCCTTATCGGTCTCTAATTCAAAAAGCAATTCGTCTTTGACCACGACATTTCCCGCCGCCTTCAGCCATCGAAGAATCGATCCCTGCTCCATGGAAATGGTCGCTTTGGGAATCACCACCGGCGTTGGCATTCAATTGGCGCCTCCAAAGCGTTGCGATGATAACATGGTAAGCGTTTCCCGAGAATAAGATTGTTTACCTAGAATTAAAACACATGCCGAGCTCCAGAATCTTGCGCAGCCTGCTATTTGTGCCTGCCGCCAACGCCCGCAAGGTTGAGAAAGCGCGACAATGGCAGGCGGATGCCGTCATTCTCGACTGGGAGGATGCCGTATTGCCGGAAGACAAACCTCTCGCCCGAATGCTCACTAGGGAGTTGCTGTTGGGCCGGGGGGAGGCCGGACCGAAGATCCTCGTCCGTCTTAACCCCGTCTCCAGCGACTGGTTCGCCGATGACCTGGCAGCTCTCGAATCGCTGCGGCCGGACGGGGCATTGCTGAGCAAGTGCCGATCTCCAGAAGAGGTCGAGCGCACGGCAAAGGCGCTCGATTGCGGCCTCTGCCCTCTAATTGAGTCTCCGTTGGGGTTGCAGAACGCCTTCTCCATCGCGACAGCCTCTCCCCTCGTAGAAGCGCTGGCATTCGGAGCCGAAGACTTTTGCGCGGAAACGGGCATACGCAGGAGCGACGGTGAACCGGAACTCCTCTATGCGCGCTCGGCCATCGTCACCGCATGTCGCGCCGCCGGCCGGGAGGTCTACGATTCACCGTGCCTGGAGCTAGAAGACCTGGAAGCGGTTCGTGTCTCCGCCGAGCGCTCCCGCAATCTCGGTTTTTCCGGCAAGCTGGCGATTCACCCCAAGCACGTACCTGTCATTGACGGTGTGTTCTCTCCTACCGATGAAGAGGTACGAGAGGCGCAGCTTCTGCTGGAAGCGTTCGCAGCTTCCCCATCGGGCGCCTTGCGCTGGAAGGGCCGTATGGTGGACGAAGCCATTCTCCGCCAGGCGCGGAGGATATTAGAGCGGGCTTCTCTTCTCGTCAAGCCCCGCTAACCTGTTTCCCGATCCCGAGCTTAGCAAGCGCGTCTCATCCCCGGCGTCACCAGTTGAATTTCAGACCGAACTGGATGACGCGCGCCGAGCCGGCGCCGGAGATCACGCCGAACGTGGGAGACTCCAAGCCACCGTCCGGCTTGTTGCGATTTACGAAGTTAAACAAATTGAAATACTCGGACCGGAACTGGATCTGCTTCTGCTCACCGATAGGGAAGTTCTTGTTGAGCGAAAAGTCCACGTTTCTGTATCCGGGCCCGTCCAGATACTGGACCCCAGCGTCTCCATAGGTTCTGAACGCCGGAAGGGAAAAGCAACTGGTGTCGAACCACTTCTCCCGCGTGCCCTGGCCGCGCGGAAGGTTTCCGTTGCAGGTCCGGTTCGGATAATGGTTGAAAATCGCTCCCGTGTCGGAAGGATCGGCGAACGTATATGCATGAAATGGCGCGCCGGATTGCCATGTCACGATGGAGTTGACCTCCCAACCGTGTATCACCTGCCGGGGCACGCCCTTCAGATTCTTTCCAAAGGGCAACTCATAGTTGACGTTGTATACAAAGCGAAACTTAATGTCGTGGATGCTTCGCCCGCGGTCCAGATCTGTGAGGCGATAGTTTCGAGTCGCCTTGCCGTCATAAGAATCGTTGTCCAGCGACTTGGACCAGGTAAATGAGCCCTGGGTGATCAGGCCATGGCTGTAAACTTTCCGCAGGCTCAACAGCAACCCGTTGTAGCTCGAATTGCTGAACCCGCGGTCGTCCAGAATAAAGGAATACTGCGGGAAGGGCCGGCGCTCCTGGAGCGGCCTGGGATCGTCAAGAGCGGGAAGCGGGGCCACGTTGGAATCTACGCGTTTGGAAAACTTCGTCCCCTTTGAGCCTATGTAAGCTGCTTCGGCAAAAAACTGGCTTCCGAGGGTGCGCTGCACGCTAAAGGTCCACTGCTGGACGTAAGGGCTCCGACGATCGCTCAAGTTAAACAAGAAGACGTCCTTGAAGTTGTTAGGGTCCCCGCTCAACGTCGGGAACAAACTCGATACATCGATCGTGGGCCGTTTTTGATCACTGACGAAGGCCTGTCCTGTGACAAATGGCGGAATCAATCCGGTCCAAAGCAGCTCATTTCCGGGAATGCGGTCGTAGAAGATCCCGTAGCTGCTTCGAACAGACCACTTTTGGCTTCCGCCCGGCGCCCAGGCGAATCCAAACCGGGGCGCAAAGTCATTGCGATCCTTCTGAATCACCGTGCGCGGTTCCCCGTTTTTTCCCGCGACCAGGATCTTGCCGGTTTTGAAGTCCAACGTCCCCTGTATGTCGAATTTATCGGTCAGCGGAGAAATGTATTGATATCTCAAGCCGAAGTTCAGGGTCAAGTTTTTGGTGACCTTGAAGTTGTCGTTGGCGTAAAGGTCATAGTCGATCCCGAAACGATACCATGTTCCCGTTTTCCCTCCGCTCACGACGAAAGGATCGCCTAACAGGAAATCCGCAAAGGAATTACCGCTGAATTGGCCCGTGTACTGGAGCGACGCGGTAGGGGTAAATCCCGCGATGTCACGGTACTGATTGCGAACAAACTGACCTCCAAAACTGAGACTGTGCCGGCCGCGGTTGTAGGCCAGGTTGTCTACGAAGTGGTAGTTGTTGTTCCCAGTGATGATGCAGTTTTGGAAAGTGAACCCGAGGGAGCTGTATCCCTCCAAGCTTATGGATGTGGGGCCGTTGCATAGAGGGTTGTCGTTCAGGTTTTTCAAGCCGAATATGGTCGGCCAATCCGGATTCCCGGCGGCATTCTCCGGGGTGGCAGTGTTGAGAAACGCCCGGTTCAGACCCACCCGCGCTTCGTTGACCAGGTTCGGGCTGATGACGCGAGTCCATGACAGGACGGCGTTTCGCGTGTGGTAGGGCGATTCCGTGCCGTTAAACGGTATCACGCTCGTTTGTAACTGACCGGAATTCCAATAAGAGAATCGGCCGAAGATTTTATCCTTTTCCGAAACATTCCAGTCACCGCGAACGCTGTACTTCGTGTCATCCTCGGTGAATCGGGTGGTAGTGATCCGGTTGAAGGCTCCATCGGTTAGGGGCGTGGGCGCCGGCACCATCCCTTTTTCAATGTAGGCTTTTGCGAACGGGGTAATGCGGTCCGGAGGAATGATGTTCCCGAGGAAGGCTGGCTCTTGCCGGTATTCGGGTCATAAGTGGCAGGGTCCACGATGACCGTCCCGGGAAGCAGGGAGGAAAAATCCCCGTTCAGGAACGCCGGAGGGGGCACAATGGCGCGACTGCCGGTGAAAGATTGCCGGATGGGCTCGTGTTCGTAGCTGGCGAAGGCAAAGACCTTGTTCTTGCGGATCGGCCCACCGCCTGCGATCCCGAACTGGTTTTGCCGGTTCGGGCCTTTGCCCACGGCGAAGGCGTTGCGGGCGTCGAACTTGTCGTTGCGCAGGAATTCCCAGGCCGACCCGTGAAATTCGTTGCTTCCCGATTTTGTCACCACGTTGACCACAGCGGGAAGGCCGTATTCGGGGCTGAAATACCCTTGCTGAATCTTGAATTCCGCAATGGTCTCCGGCGGGGGGATCGTCCCGGTAGCGGAGTAGAAGTTCTGCTTGCTGGGAATGCCGTCGAACAATATGTCGCTGGAGCCTTCCCGCATCCCGGCAACCGATACCACCAATCCGGGCCGGCCGCCGCTCAGGCCCGTGGCCACGCTCTCGGTGTTCCCGACGCTGGGGTTGACAGTGCCGGCGCTCAGGTAGGCCAGACTGATAAACGAGCGCCCGTTGAGCGGGAGCTCCACCAGCCGCCGCGACTCGATCACGTTTCCGATGGCAGGGTTTTCCGCGTTCACAACGATGGCCTCCGCCTCCACCGTAACAGATTGAGAGACTTCGCCGACCTGCAAGACAATATCCTGCCGCCGCTGTTCATCAACCCGGAGAATCAGGTCGCTGACATTGGCGGTCCGGAACGCTGCCATCTCCGCTCTTACGGAGTACCGGCCTGGCGGGAGCAGAGAAAACCGATAGTTACCGAGATCATCGGTAGTAGCCCGCCGCATCTCATTGGTCGCCATATCGGTAAGGGTGACGGTAGCCCCCCTCACCACCCCGCCAGTGGGGTCGGTGATGGTTCCCAGAATGTCTCCGGTGCTTTTTTGCGCCAGAGCCTGCCGGCTGACTCCAGAAGCCAGCAGCAGGACAACCACACAGAATGCAACACTTCGCCCCCGCATAAGACCTCCTACGATGGTCGGTGCGAAAAGTATAGCCGCGGCTCTGTTTCATGTCAAGAAAAAAGTTTTCAGGCCTGCGGCTCTTGTGTTAACATCTTGGGCACCTGCTACATGCGCACGACCGCCGGGCTCGTCCTGTTCCCTCTTCTGCTTCCGATGCTCGCCGGGGTGAAGGTATCTGCCTCCGGCAGCAGCGGTGATCTCGTTGTGCGCGGCGCCTCGGTTTTCGACAGCGGCTCGAAATCATTTCTTCCCGGCCGCACGGTCATCATCCGGGACGGCAAGATTGTCTCGGTAACGCCGCAAAGCGCAGCCGGCATTCGCAGAGGTCGCAGGGTGGTGGACGCGCGGGGAAAATTCCTGATCCCGGGGCTGATCGATGCCCATGCCCACGTGACGACCGTGCTTCATGAAGCCGCCATGACCGGCGAGGAGGTGTTCCCGTTCTGGCTGGCCAACGGGGTGACAACATTGCGCAGCACCGCGGATACGGTGGCGGCCG
>JACQDG010000495.1 GCA_016201185.1 Acidobacteriota bacterium
CGGCTGGGATCGCTCAGGTCGCGGGGCAGCATGACACGCGAGCTGACGATGGGAATGAAGCCGTCAGTCTGGGGTAGGCGGGTGGTGGGGCCGCTCAACCCCAGCACGCCCGGCGGCAGCTCCTCAAATACGATCTCGCCTCCCGGCGTCTGCGGCTGCCAGTTAGCGACGTCGGCCACTCCGCCGTAAGCCACGCGCAAATCCGAGGTGGGGACGCTGTTCCAGGCCGCCAGCGCCTGCCGCACCTGGCCCGCCAGCGCCTCGTAGCTGTCGGTAGGGGCCAGAGCCGGGCCGTCCTGGGAGACGTGGAAGTAAACGGTCTTGTTGACCAGGGCGTTCAAGTCGAACTTTTCATAGATGGGGGTAAAGGGGCCCTGGCGTGAGGGGTAGTGCACAAAGTGGTAGTAGCCGGCGGCGCTGGACGCCACGAGCGCCATCAAGACCGTGAATAGAGCGAGGCGCCGCATGGTCTAGTCCTGCCGCTGTCGCATGGCGCTGCTGCGAATGATGGAAACCAGTTTCCGCAGCGGCACGCGCAATTCCTCGTCGGGGACCTGCTGTCGCGTCCTCGAGGAGAGCATGACTTCCCCGCTGGGCCGACGGACCACTTCGACTTCTCCGCTCGCCGAGCTCCGCGCCAGTTCAAAGACGCCCTGAGACAGCCCGATCACCTGAGTGCGCCCGCTAGGGCCGGTCCAAAGGAACAGGACCAGCTCGACACCCGGCCTGAAGCGCGGCACGCCGGAGTAGTTCTGAGAGATGGGCCCGATCGTGCCGCCCGGCTCCATCACCTCCACCTGCGCTCCCTGTGGCCCCTTGTAGTTTTCCAGCACCTGGAAGACGGTCCGGGTGTAGATAGTCGAGCCGACCTGGACGGCCGAGGTGGAAACGGCCTGGCCCCGGATGATGGCCGTGGAGCGGGTGGTCATTTCTTCGAGCGTCAGCCGCTCCAGGGTGGCGCCCGAGGCGGCCAAGCTGCTGAGGCACAGAGCCAGGGTGAAGAGACTACGGGCCATACCAACCTGCGCTATCGCAACCGGGAGACCAAAGGTAACTATCTGACAAAAAGCAGCTTAACTATACCACAACAGGAAGAATTGTGCCGCCCCGACACAGGGCCGGGGCAAGGAGGGACAAGGTATGGGGCATCGAAGTGTGAGGAGCTTGGGCTGGAAACCCGGGTATGCTAACATCGCTGCTGGATGAGAACCCGCCAAGCCATTACAGTTTCCCTACCGAGGGAGATGGTCATGCAAGTAGAGAAGGCTCGAAAGGCGGTGGGGCGGACCCGCTCTGACGTTGTCCGCCAAGCCCTTGACAGCTTTTTCTCCCAAAGTTTTCCGGTGGTCCCCGCTTCAGCGGCTGAACTCCGGGCGATCCGGCGTGGTCGTCGAGAATTCCGGCGCGGCCAGTACGTGAGCTTGCAGGAACTGCTCGATGACCTGGGATCTACACGTAGTCCAGTCGGCGGAAAAAGAACTTAGGCGGATGCCCAAACGGGACCGCGAGCGAATCCTTGCCGCCCTCCAGGCTATGCGCGAGAATCCTTTTGGGGGCGATATTGCCCACCTGGAGGGGCAATCTGCCGCCTGGCGCCGCCGCGTCGGCAACTGGCGGATCTTTTTTGACATCGACCTCGGCGAACATGCGGTTGTGATATTAGCGGTTCGGCGACGGACGTCCACCACTTACTGAGCGAATCATCGCAGCCACTGGTCCAGCCAGAGGCACAGAGCCAGGGTGAGACTACGGGCCATACCAACCTCCACTCAGACTGCGTTGTCCCTCCTTGCCCCGGCACTGTGTCCACAGAGTCCTTGCACAACAACCCGCTGCGATTGTACAATTTGATTGTAGGATCTGTACAGATAAAACGTACAAGGGAGCTTACAAATGTCCACAGCCGGTCTAATGCAACCTCAAATCATCACCGTGAGGCGGACAGAGTTGCGCCAGCACCAACCAGCCCTGCTGCGGAAGGCCAAAGGACGCACGGTCCTAGTAGTGAAGGGGCCGGCTGATGCCGAGGAAGACAAATACATCCTGGATAAACAGTACTTTGATCAACTGCTTGAGAAGTTCGCGTCGCTTGTCGAGACTCTTCAAATTATGGCCGACCGGAAGCTCTTTGGCCAAATCCTGACTGTGGCGGACACGTTGGAGGAGGACCTGCGGCTTGGCAAACTGCACTCTTTCGAGGAGGCGTTCGATGAGGGGTGATTGTACACCATCAAGTTTCACCCGCTCGGATTGGCAGATGTTAAGTCTCTTCCGAAAAACACCAAGAACGCTCTGCGGAAGCAGTTGCTGGAGAGGCTGGGAACCGATCCGGAGGGCTGCTCCACTGAGCTGCAGGGTGAGTTAAAGCATTTCCGCAGCTTCCATTGGCGCAAGTACCGGGTGGTGTTCCGCGTTTTCCACGATCTGCGGGCGGTAGCGATTGTCGGGGTAGGAAAACACTCCAGCGATCAAGCTAAGGACGTGTATCACAGGCTAGAGCTGCTCGTGAGCGGCGCAAAGATGGCGGAGAAGGTTCTGGTTTCGCTTCGCGGATTTACTGAAGCCGGCTAGGACGGGGGAGTCCTTCCACCGGAAGTTGCTACCGTAGCCACTGGTCGAGCCAGCCGAGGACGGTCTGGTACCACAGCAGGCTGTTCTGGGGCTTCAGGACCCAGTGGCCCTCGTCGGGAAACAGCAGCAGCCAGAGCCGGAACGTCAGAACCTCTTGCGAGAACGTATAATCATGGACGAGGATCCTTGCGCAGCAAGGGCGGGATCTCGTGGAGGCGTCGTGATAAAGTGCGTGCGACTGCGGAACTTTAAGTCCTTTCAGGATGTTCGCGTCAACCTGGGCCTCCGGAACGTCCTTGTCGGCCCCAATATGGCCGGCAAGAGCAATTTTATCGAGGTGTTCCGTTTTCTTAACCGCGTGTCGTTCCCCCAGCCAGGCATCTGGGGCCTCCCGAGCGCCTTTACAGGAGGTTTTGCCGAATTTACGTGGAAGGGAGGAGACTCGAATCTGATAGCGATCTCCCTCGAAGGTGCGGTAACCGAGGCAGGCGATCTGGAGAACGCGGAATGGACCTATGAGATTTCCATCGTTGGCGACGAACGGGGCTCCATCAGGGTGCAAGAAGAGCGGCTCTCGTTCTCCTTTTCGGGTCGCTCCGATGAACTGATCGTCACAAGGGAAGGTAACCGATCCCTCGTGAACAGAGGCGGTCAAGAAATCTACCACAATGTCGATTCCACTCGGGCAGCCTTAGAATTTGACGTACCCAACTGGGACGGCTCCTTCCTCCGCCGGTCTATTGCCGGCTGGCGTTTCTACAAGCTAATCCCACCCCTCATGAAACAAGTGAATCCCGCCAGCGCTCCGCCCTTTTTGACCGAACTAGGCGATAACCTGTCCTCTTGGCTCATGCACTTACAAACCAGACACAGTGACGCATTTGCCAAGATCCAACAGGTTTGTCGGGATGTGCTTCCGGGGCTGGAAGACGTCTTTACCTGGCCAAGCCAGCAGGCGACCGTTGTAGTCGCTTCCAGGGAAAGGCACCTCAAACGACCCATTTCCATGTGGCAGATGTCCGATGGCGAGCTTGCGTTCTTGGCCTTGCTGTCTTTAGTGTATAGCCCGCGGGAACTGGGAGCCTCCCTCTATTGCGTCGAGGAACCCGAGAATCATCTTCACCCCAGGCTCACCGAGACCCTGATGGAACTCCTGAGACAGGTACAGGATGAGCTTGGGCCTGAGAACTCGGCGCAAGTCATCGCAACCACGCACTCACCTCTGCTCGTGGACAAGGTATCCTTGGACGAGTTGATCGTTTTCGAAAAGTGCCAAGGCGCTACGGCCGTGGCCTACCCAAGAGACAAGGCCCACCTCAAAGAACTTCTGCAGCGCAAGGAATTGGGGCTCGGCGATCTCTTCTATTCCGGAGCTCTCGAACGTGGATGAGCCCAGCTACGGACTCATCGTCGAGGGCTTTTACGACAAAGCCGTCCTCACGCAGCTTGTCCAGAAAATTGAGTCGGCGGACGCTAAAATCGTGGTCCGCGTTTGTCGTGATGCAGGCCGGCTCATGGGCGGGCTTTCCGGTTACCTGCGAGAGCTTGCGGGCCGAGAGGAGCCCATAGACAAAGCGCTTGTAGTGCGAGATGCTGACGGCCTTGACCCAACCGCTTTGGAGGAGGAGATGGCTCAAAGGGTCCAAGGCATGAAGCCCCCTTTTCCCCGGGGTGTTCACTTCTGCGCCGTCCAACAGGCGATGGAGGCATGGTTACTCGCCGATGTCGATGCTATTGACTCCGTTGCCCGGGAGCGAAGCGGCCGAAGCGCAGAACTCTTACAGGGGGAACCAGAGGAGATAGCGAAGCCCAAGAGCGTACTAAGACACGTTCTCTGGCACGCAAAACTCCCTTATGACGCCGAAGTCTGCCGTGAGATCGCGAGCCGGGTCGACCTCAAAACGCTGAGGGACCGCTGCCCGTCCTTTCGCTCTTTCGAGAAGAAGGTGCTTGATTGCTAAACACCTTCCCACTCACAGAGGAAAATCCCTACCGCAGCCACTGGTCGAGCCAGCCGAGGACGGTCTGGTACCACAGCAGGCTGTTCTGGGGTTTCAGGACCCAGTGACCCTCGTCGGGAAACAGCAGCAGCTTGGAGGGCACCTTGCGCATCTGCAGCGCGGTGAACAGTTGCAGGCCCTGGCCGTAGGAGACGCGGTAATCCTGCTCGCCGTGGATGACCAGGGTCGGGGTCTTGAAGTTGACGACCGATTCGGAGGGCGACCAACGGGCGTACATTTCGGGGTTCTCCCAGGGCATGCCCTTGAATTCCCAAATGGGGAACCACAGCTCCTCGGTCTCGAGATTGGCGCTGCGCAAATCGAAATCCCCGTCGTGGGAGACGAGGACTTTGAAGCGGTCGGTGTGGCCGAGGATCCAGTTGATCATGTAGCCGCCGTAAGAGGCGCCGGCGGCGGCCAGCCGGCCGCTGTCGACGTAGGGCTGTTTCTGCATGTAGTCGACGCCGCTCAGGATGTCCTCGTAGACCTTGCCGCCCCAGTCGCCGTTGATGCCGTCGATGAAGGCCTGGCCGAAGCCCGTGGAGCCGCGCGGGTTAGGCATGAAAACGATATAGCCGGCTCCGGCAAAGACCTGGGGGTTCCAGCGGTAGCTCCAGCTCTCGCCCCAGGCCTGCTGCGGGCCGCCGTGGATCCACACGAGCAGGGGGTATTTCCGCTTCGCGTCAAAGGCCGGCGGCCTGACGATCAGGCCCTGCACCTTGGCTCCTTCGGCGCCTTCATACCAAAACTCCTCGAGCGGCGAAGTGTGGTACTCCGTCAGCACCGCGTCGTTCAAATGGGTGAGCTTCACCGGTGCCCCGCCGGAAGAGGAGGCGCGAAACAGCTCCATGGGGCTGGAGCCACTGTGGCCGGAGTAGACCATGGTCTTGCCGTCGCGGGTCAACTGAATGTCGCCCAGGTGGGCGTCGCCGCCGACTGCCAGTCTCACCGCCCCGCCGCCCGCCGGAATGCTGTAGATCGACTCCCGCCCGCGGTCCTCGGCGGTGAAAAACAGGCGGCTCGAATCCGGCGACCAGGCGATGGAAGTGACCCAGCGGTCGAAGGATTCGGTCAGGTTGGTTACGACGCCGGTGGCCCGCTCGTGGAGCATCAGGCGATAGCGGTCGCTCTCATAGCCGGCGCGGAACTGGGCGCGGTAGGCGAGGTAGCGGCCGTCGGGTGAGTAGACGGGTGAGGTGTCGTCAGCGGGGTTGTTAGAGATTTTCTTGGGGGAGCCGCCCTCGATGGGGACCACGTGCAGCTCGTTATTGGTGCTTGTGGCCGGATTGTCATCCGGGTTGCGGATGAAGCACAGCTCCTTGCCGTCGGGGGATAGGCCGTAGCCGTCGGGGCCGCCGAGCTGGAACGTAGGGGCGTCGCGAGGGCCGGGAGTCAGGTCCCGCGCCACGCCGCCCTCCACAGGTATTGCAAAGATATGAGGACGGCGGCCATCGTCCCAGCGGTCCCAGTGGCGATACAGCAGCGAAGTGTACAGGCGGGCCTTCACCTTGCTCTTTGCCCGGGTTTCCAGGCGCGCCTTGTTGCAGGCCTCGTCGGGGCAATCGGGGAAGACGAAGCTGACGAAGGCCAGGTTTTTCCCGTCGGGCGAGAACAGCACGCCGGAAGCTTCGGTCGACAGGTTCGTCACTTGCTTCGGGTTGCGGCCGTCGGGATCCATCGTCCACACCTGCGAGGAGCCGGAGCGGTTGGAAACGAGCGCCAGGCGGCGGGAGTCGGGCGACCAGCGGGGCCGGGTGTTCGAAGCTCCTTCAGAAGTGATGCGGCGGGCCTCGCCGCCGGCCAGCGGGACGGTGTAGATGTGACTCGGGCGGGTGTTAGCCTCCAGGTCCACGGTTTCCACCGCGAAGACCACGGTTTTGCCGTTGGGGGAAAGTTGCGGGTCGGAGATGCGGGCCAGCTTCAATAATCCCTTGATATCAAATGGTTTTTTCTGCGCGTTGAGCGGAAGACAGCAGCAGGCCAGCAAGAGGAGGGTTGCGGGTCTCATCCTTTTGAATGTAACAAAAGCAGGGGATAGCTCGTGGAAGGGCGGAGCAACCGAGCGGGGCAAACAGGCATCACCCCAGAAATAAACATCGGCCCTTACGCCAGAAGCGGTTCGGTCGCCGCACGGACGGCCAGGGCCACCTGGTAAGGATTGCTCGTCTGTATGGCTGGGTCAAACAGCTCGACGGAGGCCGGGCCGGAAGACTTCTTTCGCCGCAGCGCTTCGACTATCCGCCGCAGGGGGGCAATGCCCTGTCCCGGAAGAACGCGATGCCGCTGCTGCAACTGCTCCCGGGGCGGATAGTCGGGCGTGTTCTCAAAGTGCAGGTGGTGGAGCTCGCCCGGGCGGAGCAGCTCCAGGTCCTCGAATTTGCTCACCCCACCCCAGAAGTGAAAGGTATCCATCATGACGCGGACGTTGGGATGGGCGGCTTCCCGCACCAGCTTCAGGGCGGTGGGCAGCGTGCCAACGAAGGTGGCGGTGCGGGTGAATTCAAGCATCAGCGCGATCCCGAAGGGGCGGGCCACCTCGCCGGCCTCGCGCAGGTTGTCGAC
>JACQDG010000496.1 GCA_016201185.1 Acidobacteriota bacterium
CAGCGCTTCCCGGTAGCAGGTCTTCTGGTTCGCTCCGTACCCGTAATTCCGGTTGTGGATGAACAGCTCCAGCCCCAGCTCCCGCGCGACCCTGACGGTTTCGTCCGAGCTGCCGTCGTCCACCAGGATGACCTGATCGACCACCTCGCGCGGCAGGTCGGCATAGGTCATGTGCAGGGTTCTGGCGGCGTTGTACGCCGGCATCACCACTACCACTTTCGGCTTCGGAACGTTCATGCCGCCACCTCGCGCGCACGTCGGCTGTAGGGCTCTCGTGTCTTATCGACGATTGTGCGGGAAGAAAGAGGCTGTGGCGATAAGGAACTAGCCTTAGTTATCCGATCAAATCTGACTGAAGGGGCATAGGACTTCCGTCCAAGGATTTATGGCGCGCGAGCGGCGGCTGGAGCCGGTCTGCCTGGCAGCTAGGCCTTGACGTTCTCCCGCTCGAAATCCCACTCCAGCATCTTCTGGCTTTTGGCGGAGCGGTTGATCAGGTGGGCGCACGCGGCCGCCCGGTGGCCCGCGAGCGCGTCCTCCACGGTGGGCTTGCGCGTCCGCACAGAGTCGAAGAAATGCTGCATGTGAACCACAGTGGCGTCCAGGCCCGTCTCATGAAGCGTTTGGGCGGTCTCGCGGACCTTGGGAGGCTGCCTGTCGACCAGCTCCTCCCGTATCACCTTCGGGTCCTTATAATAGGCTTCTTCCAGGGCCTTGGGCCAGCTTTCGACGATCCACCGGTTGTCGCTGTGGGCCGTTTCGGCATGGAAGGTCATACTGCTGCCGCCCAGGACGAGACTGCCCTCCGTGCCCAGGATCTGAAAGCCGCCTTCCGCCGAAAGCTGGTTGTTGAAGGTGGAGCTCAGGTTGACGGCGAAGCCTTCCGGGTACTCCAGAATGGCGTTAAGCGTGTCCGGCACGTCCCGGCTTTCTTTCCAGCGGTAGAGCTGGCCCATGGCGACCACCTTGGAAGGCATCTTGGCGCTCATCACAAAGTGGATCGTCGTGCAGAGGTGGACGAACAGGTCGGTGGCGATGCCGCCGGAATAGTCCTTGTAGCAGCGCCAGCGGAAGAAGCGGGGCAGGTCGAAGGCGCGCTTGGGGGCCGGGCCGAGGAACATCTCCCAGTTGACAGTGGCAGGCGAGGCGTCGGGCGGGATGGGATAGATCCAGGCGCCTTCCGCCGAGTTGCGGTTATAAAACGCGCGGATCATGGTGATCTGGCCGAGCTTGCCGGAGCGTATGACTTCCCGGGCCTGCTGCTGGGTCTGGGAGCTCATCCCCTGGCTGCCCACCTGCAGCAGCCGGCCGGACTTCTTCACCGCCTCCATAATTTCCAGGCCGTCGTCGACAGTATAAGTGAGAGGCTTCTCGCAATAGACGTCCTTGCCGGCCTTCAGCACCTCGACGACGTGGGTCTTATGCCAGTGGTCGGGTGAGGCCACGGTGACCACGTCGATGTCCTTGTTGGCCAGGATCTCGCGCCAGTCGGCGACCATTTTGGCCCGGCGGCCCGTTCGCTCCACGGCCCGTTCCAGGCGCCCCTTGTAGGCGTCGCAGACGGCGACGATCTCCGTCCCCTCAGCCACCTTGACGGCCTCGAGCAACTCCTGAGCGCGTGCCCCGGTAGCTATCATACCTACGGTGATGCGGCTGTTAGGGCCGGTCGGCCGCCCGCTCCCGTCGCCCTGCCGCGGGCCCGCCAAGCCCACGGCCGCGGCGCCCAGCGCGCTCGTGCCGAGGAAGGCGCGCCGGCTTATGCGATCTCCACTGGACATGATGGCAACCTCCTAGCAATTCCCCGATTATAGCGCCGCCATGGGAGGCCGGCGCTTCCGCCATTCCGAGGCCTGCTCATAGGCGTGGGCCACGCGCAGAACGGCGTACTCATCGAAGGCGCGACCGAAAATTTGCAGCCCGATCGGCAGGCCCTTCGAGTCAAACCCGCACGGTACGGAGATCGCCGGAACCCCGGCCAGGTTGAGCCCCCGCACCAGCCGCGTCGAGGCCAGCCGCACGTCCTCATCCTGCCCCCCCAGTTTGATCATCGTTTCGCCGATTTTCGGCGCCGTGGTCGGCGTGGTCGGCGTAACGATGGCCTGGACGCGATCGAACAACCGGTCCAGCCCGCGGACCAGTTGCCGCCGCCGGCGCTGCGCGTCAAGATAATCCGTGGCCAGAATGAATTGTCCCTGGTCGAGCAGGGCCAGCACGTCGGGGCCGAAATCGGCCCGGCGCGTCTTGAGCCGCGCGCGGTGCAGCGCGGTGGCTTCGGGCATCAAGATGAGCCGCGACAGCACGGTGAAATCCTCAATCCCCTGAATCTCAACCTCTTCCATCTCGGCGCCCAGCCCGCGCAGAACCTGAATGGCGGCGCGCACGGCGGCTTCCGCCTCCGGCTCGAGCCGCTCGAAATAGTAGTTGCGCGGGACGCCCAGCCGGAAGCCTTTCAAGCCCGGCTCAGCAGAAAGATCCAGCCGCGGCGGGGGCTCATTGGCCGAGCTGTCGTCGCGCGGATCGGGTCCCGCCAACACACCCAGGATAGCGGCCACGTCCGCCACCGAAAGCCCGAAGTGGCCCACGTGGTCCAGGGTGTGGCCCAGGGGGAAAACGCCGTAGCGGCTGATGCGGCCGAAAGTCGGCTTCAGGCCAACCAACCCGCAAAACGAAGCCGGAATCCGCACCGAGCCCCCCGTGTCGGACCCGAGCGAGAAGGTGCATAGTCCCGCCGCCAGCGCCGCTGTGGAGCCGCCGCTCGAGCCGCCGGGGATACGCGCCAGGTCCCACGGATTATGCACCGGCCCGAAGTGCGGGTTGTTGTTCGTCACGCCGTAAGCGAATTCGTGCAGCCCCGTCTTGCCAACGAGGATCGCCCCGGCCTCCCGCAGTCGCTCGATCACCGTCGCGTCGTAATCCGGCACGAAGTCGCGCAGGATCTTGGAGCCGGCGGTCGTGGCCACGCCTCGGGTGTAAAACAGGTCCTTGGCGGCGTAAGGGATGCCGTGCAGCGGTCCGCGGTAGTGGCCGGTGCGGATTTCCCGCTCCGCCTGCCGGGCCTGCTCCATGGCCGACTCCTCCATCACCGTGATATAGGCGTTCAGAGCCGGCTGGTGGCGCCGGATGCGGGCCAGCGTCTCAGTGACCAGCTCGACGGGCGAGATTTTGCCCGCTTGAATCTGCGGCGAAAGTTCGGCGATGGTCATGGCTCCGGCTCGCCCTCCGAACCCAGGTCGGCATGGAATGTCAGGGCTGGCTCGACGCTGCTCAGGTCGCGGTCGAGAGCCCGGCGCGTGGCGGTCCACAGCGCATCGAGCGTGGGCGAAATCTTCTCCAGTTGGTCGTCCGGAATCTGCAGGCCCAGGGCCTGGGCGATGTTCTTCCACATGGGGATTACTGTATCATCGCCGGCCAGCCGCTTGCCTCGCCCCAAACATGCTAATTTATGATTTTCGAGAGGAGGAAAACTATGAGGTTCTTAGTGAGGGCCACCATGCCGGTCGAAGCCGGCAACGCGCTGGTCAGGAATCCGCACATGGGCAAGATGATGCAAAACATTCTTGCCGACCTGAAACCGGAGGCCGTCTATTACGCCGTGGAGCGCGGGCAAAGGACGATCTATTATGTCGTCAACTTCGCCGACGCCTCGGAGATCCCGCGGATCGTGGAGCCCCTGTGGCTCACCATGAAGGCGGACATTGATTTCATCCCCGCCATGGACCAGGCGGAATTCACCAAAGCGATACCGGCGATCGAGCGGGCCGTCAAGAAGTATTAGCGTGACCCGGGGCATGCACCGCCGGGCTTTTCTTCAGGCTTCGGCCGCAGCGCCGCTGGCGTTCGCGAGCGAGGAGCCGATCCCGAATTACCGGGTAGTAAGTCCATTTCGCCCGGCAGCCCGCCCCGGGATGCCGGGCCCTTACCCGGGCTTCGTCGCCTCCGTCCACGCGGAAAAATCCATCGACGCGAAGACCGAAAAGGTGGGCGCGCCAACGGTCCGCGAGATGCTCGCTCGCGGCATGCGGGCGCTCACCGGCGAGTCCACCGTCGCCGGCGCCTGGCGCACTTTCTTCTCGC
>JACQDG010000497.1 GCA_016201185.1 Acidobacteriota bacterium
GATATTCCGGTATTGCGAGAGTGTTACGGCACGGCTCATAAGTCTGTTAAGAAACTGGATCGTGGAACGTGGAAAAACCCTCCGAACCTCGGGCCCACGATCGACGATCTACGATCTACGATCCTCCTTACCATCGGTAATGCGCAAACGCTTTGTTCGCCTCCGCCATGCGGTGTACGTCGTCCTTCTTCTTGATGGCCCCGCCGCGGCTGTTGGCGGCGTCGAGCAGCTCGGCGGTCAGCTTTTCCTTCATGCCCTTCTCGGCCCGCCCGCGGGCGTTCAGGATCAACCAGCGGATGGCCAGGCTGGTGCGCCGGGCCTGGGGCACCTCCACCGGCACCTGGTAGTTGGCCCCGCCCACGCGCCGGGTCTTCACCTCCAGCACCGGCTTGCAGTTCTCCACCGCCTTCTTGAAAACCTTCAGCGGGTCGTCGTTGGCCCGCTCCTGCAAGCCCTTCATGGAGTCGTAAAAGATCCCCTGGGCGACGGATTTCTTGCCGTCCCACATCATCGAGCAGATGAATTTCTCCACTAGCGTCGAGTTGTAGACCGGGTCCGCCAGGACCTCCCGCCGTTCAATGTTCCCTTTGCGTGGCATCTCTTTTCTCTCCGCGCGTCTCCGCGTCAGGCCTTGGGCCGCTTCGCCCCGTACTTGCTGCGCGCCTGCTTGCGGTCAGCCACTCCGGCCGTGTCCAGCGTCCCGCGGATCACGTGGTACCGCACGCCGGGCAGGTCCTTCACGCGCCCGCCCCGGATCAGCACGATGGAGTGTTCCTGCAAGTTGTGGCCGACGCCCGGAATGTAGGTGGTCACCTAGATCCCGTTGGTCAGCCGCACCCGCGCCACCTTTCGCAGCGCCGAATTCGGTTTCTTCGGCGTCGAGGTGTACACGCGCGTGCATACCCCCCGCTTTTGCGGGCAGCTTTCGAGCGCCGGGCTCCCCGTCTTCCAATGCGGGGGCCGCCGCCCCAGGCGCACCAGTTGATTAAACGTCGGCACGAATTTCCCTCTCCCCGCTCCTTGTCAGGCGCGCACAAAGCGCGCCCCAAGAATCGGCGCCGTCGAATGTGTTTCCGTACAGGTTGAAACCACGCCGCCCTATCTCGGCCCGCCCTGTATTGCGGAGCCGGCCTTTTTCGGCGGCGAATGGTGAAGGCAGCCCACGCTTGAGCCACCCTCAATTGCGAGGAATACTACTCTGGACGGCCCATGCCGCTTCCCCGACTCTTATGTCGAGGCGGCCTCGGGGCCGGCTGCCGGCCGAGTCCCGATCCGTTCGGGACGGTTGCACAGCAGCAGAAGACCTCACTCGCCAATCCTTTTTACTGTAATCAATTAGCTTTCGTTATGTCAAGCGCGGGAAAAGTTAATAATTCCGCTCCCTCTTCTTTCACCAGTAGCGCGGCAGCCGGGGCCGTGCCGGCGCCCCTACAGGGCCGGCCCGAGCCAGAAGAAAGAACCGCTCGGGGGTTCCCGGCGCGATGTCGTGGGTCGATTTCACCAGCGGCCCGACGACGCTCCGCATCTCGACCGGCAGATAAAAGTCACTCTGCGGATGAGTCTGGATGACCTGCAGTACGTCCTCCACCGACCCGGCCACAATGGCCGTGCCCATCGATTCGGCCGAATCGAGCTTCCAGGCCTGCATCCGTCGCCAAAACGGTTCCGCCCCTTGGTCTAGCGCGTTGAACTGCTCCGAGCTCATCGTGATTCCCAGGTAGACAAAATGGGGTCCGTAGCCCTCGAACCGCTGCAGCGAATCGATGAAGCAATACCGCACGTGCGGCAGGGGCAGCACCGCGGAGTAAAAATCCTCGTCCGAGGAGACCACGATCAGCTCGTTGGGCCGCCATCGCTCACAATAGGCCCGTAGCGCCGTCGCCGAGGGGGACGGATTCCCGCCCGCAAAGTCGAGTCCCCACGGCGGAGCGGCGTGGTACCCCTTCACGAAAAACACCGCGCCCAGCACGGCCAGGACGATCGCTTGCCGGCCCCTGGCGAACAACGGGCCATACCCCGCTGCCAGGATGCACAGCGCAGGGATCAGCGGCAAAAGATAGTGCAGATTCCGATACCGGAAGGCCACCAGGGAGCCGCCGGCCACCAGAATCCAGGAAACCAGCAGGACTGGCCGAACTCCCTCCCTCCTGCGCGCCGCCACCCACAGGCCCGGCGCGGCCGCCACCACGAAAACACAAAGCACGGGATCGGTCAGCGCCAGCCGCTTGACATAAAACCAAAGCTGGCCTTCCTGCGAGGTCTGCGACGGGGGGTTCACGCCAAAGCCGAAGATTTGAAGCTTGAGGTACTCCGCCCAGAACCATTCCGGGTGCACGACCGCCTGGTAAAGATGCCACGGCAGGGCGAGCGCGGCGATCAACAGGCCGGCCTCCACGAAACGCCGCAAGGACGGCCGCGGGCCGCCGCGAGCCAGTCCGCAATAAACCAGCCAGATCAAAGGCGGCAGCAGCCCGGCGATGCTCTTGGTCATCAGCGCCGCGGCGGTGAAGAGCCCGAAGCCCAGGAAATTCCAGCGCCCGGCAAGCGTGGGATCGCGGGCCAGGCAGGAAACGGCGGCGACAATCGAGGCCGCCAGCAAGGCGTCGGTCTGGTTGATACGCGAATAAGTGTGCCAGAGATTGTTCGAGACCAGAAGGATCGCCGCCCCCGCTGCCGCGGCGCCGGAACGGACCCGCCAAACCCAGGAAAAAACCAGCGTCGCCGCCAGGGCCCCGGCCAGCAGGACCGGCAGGCGCAGGGCCCACAGCGAGACCCCGAACGCTTTCATCGTCAGCCCGGCCAGCCATAGCAGCAGCGGAGGTTTGTATAAGAAATACCGGCCCAGGAACTTCGGCGTCAGCCAATCGCCTCCCCTCGCCATCCGGATGGCCGCGTGGCTGTAGACCGACTCATCCTGCGCCCGGATCCTGCTGACCGGATCGGTGTAGGCGCTGGCAATGATGCTCTTTTGTATGCCGAAAGAAAGGCCCGCCATGGACAGCAGAAACACCGCCATCAGCGGCCGCCGGCGAACACGGTTTTGCCCTGGCAGATCAGTGGAGCACACCCGGTCCATTTCAAGCTCCCGGCCGATGCGGGATCTTGAGCATACCTCGATACGGCTCGCGCCGGCTCACCGCGCCGCGCTTGCCGGCCCGGCGCCATGAATGACAGCGGCATGATTCTCGGTCGACTCCAGGACCAGATCGGCAGCATTCTTAGGCGAGGCACCGAGTCGCACTTGAGCCGATACGATTATCTGCAACGGCGCTTGGGCTCCACCAACGTCGCTATAGATTCGGAGTACCGCTCTACGTTCAATGGCTACTACAGAATGCAGCGCCGGAGCAAAGACTGGGCTCGCACCGGTCGCGCCAAGGCAGTTCCAGCGGAGGAGGTAGCGAAGAAGGCGGAAAGCCTGTTCCGGTGATCCCCGTCAAGTACCACGAGGCCGCCGAGGTCATGCCCGGTATCCGCAGGCGTATCCTCCTGAAGTTCCGTTACTCGCTGAGGTCTACACGATTCAGAAGGATAGCTTGTTGATACTCGCCGTGGCGCACCATAGCCGCCGGCCTGGCTATTGGGTCGGTCGCGTCAGCCCAACCCAGGATGAGAAGCAAGGCAGCGCCTAGGGCCTAAATGGGAAGCAAGGCGTTGATGTCCCGCCGGGCACCACGCTCAGCGAACCAGCGAAACGAAGCTGTTTTGCATGTACGGCGCCGAACCAGTCGGTGGTGCGAAAGTGACCCTTTGGTTCCTGACGTACAAGCCGCCCGTGATGATCTGAGCGGGTACTGTGACCGTCTCCCCGCTGCCCGCCATTTCAATATGTCCGCCCGCCGGCTGGTAGATCACGCCGTTCAGGTTCTGGAACGCTTGCGCCTCCGTCTCAATGGCGGCGCATTTCTCCCCAGCACAGGGCTTAACGGCGTTTCTCGCGGTGCCCAGGGAGGAGTTGGCGACTCCGTTATTCCGCCGATCCGACCACATCAGGAACGGCTGATAGAGGTACAACTGCTGATTAATACTGGACAGATCAGGGCCGGGCGTCCCGCAAACGTCGGGCGTGCATGAGGAGCGCCCCTTGAGACCGGTCAGGATAATACTGCCGTCGCCTTTATCGGCGTACATGTGCACCTCGCCGAAATTTGAGCTGTTGGGATCGGCTAGATCAGTGAATGATGTGTTGGGCGCTTGAGGCCCGAGCGGCTGGCCGTCGACACCCAGCGGCTGGACCGTGTAAGACGAGTTTTGGGGAAGCAGCACGGGGTTAGTCGGCGAAATGGGGCTGCTTGGATCCGGCATGTAGTCCGGTTTGGTGACCACAAACAGCTCCCCATAGGCGCCGCCGCCCTTGTCCGTCACCACGGCGCCCTTATTGATGTCCACCACGTGGTAATCCTGGTAATTGGCGAGCACATAAGTGCCCTGGTCGAGCGTCACCTGTGTGCCTGCCCCGTTCGCGTGGAACCCGCCCAGGAAGATGTACGTGCCGGGCTGGCCGGTAGGGTTCTGGAACGCCACGTTGTTCAGGTCGATGGGGTTGCCGTCGGGGATAAACTGGGGCACCGTCGATCCCTTGGGTGGCGGCTTTATGGCCCCATGCACATACACGCCCGGTCCCAGGATGGCGGCCGTTCCACCGATCGTACCCAAGGCCGATGTCACGCCGTAAACAACCCCGTTGGTCGCGGCCAGTTCGGGGACTGTCTGGACCCTCGGTTGCCTCCCGAAATTGAGGGTCATGGTCGGATCCGGAATTTGAGGCGCGCTAGTGTACGGGATGGTGCTGGGGCTCGGCTTACCTTGATAGGTGCCATCCTGGGCAATTTGCAAGTAGGATGTCGAGCCGATGGAAGACCCGCTGTCCACCTGGACGGCGTAGTTGCCGCTGACGAGATTGTTGCGATTGTCTCCATTTGCCGACGAGTTGGCAATGATGCCCCCCGGGGCCGTTATGCTGGCATTTCCCGAGAGGAGCAGGTCCTGTCCTGGACTAAGGTCCTCCGATACAGTCGTACTGCTAGAACTGCAATCAAACGTTCCAGGGGCGGTCTCAGC